>JAHJQG010000004.1 GCA_018819345.1 Nanobdellota archaeon | reverse complement strand
TAAAAATCCACAGAAAACTCCTACCAGCATCTAAAGATGCTGGTTTGACGGAGTTTTCTTTTGACAGTGGATTTTTAGGATGCCAGAAATGCTCATCCACATACTAAAGTATGCGGTTTTCGCAAGCATTTCTGTGCATAAGAACAGTAAAAAGATTTAACAATTTTATTCAAAAAAGTTGATTTATTCTACCTAAGATTTATTTACTTATTCCCATTATCCAGGCAAAAACCATCTGGAGTGTGGTTTAAATGAAAAAAGAGTGTTTGGATAAAGATACAACAAAAGGAAAGGATTCAAAGGAAAAGGCAAGGCAGCTGAAGAAAGCAAGAAAAGAGGCTGCATTAGCAGCAAAATACCAAAATAAGTAAGGGGGTAAAAAAATGAGAAAAAAGCAAAAGAAGGAAGAGATCGAAGAAGAGAAAGAAGAATATGAAGAAACTGATGAAAAAGAAGAAAAAGAGGACTAAGAATATATCTCAAAATAAGGGGGTTATTAAAATGGCTAAAAAATCAAAAGAAAAGAAAAAATAAACATTTAAGGTGGCTTAGGGAGATATCTCTCTAAGCCGCATAAATTCTTATATGACTTGATTATTCTCAATTTTGGTGGTAAAATATGGCAAAAATGCACACAAGAATAAAAAGAAGAATGGGACTAAGTACGCACTTAAAGCATTACAGGAACTCTAATTCTGTAATAAAAAGCAGCAGACCAAAGACTTTCACTACAGAAGAGGGTGCTCACACATGGGCTGCAAAACAAAATCTCAAACCTGAGCAGTATTCTCTAAAAACAGCCAAGCATAATAAAAAGTTTATGGTAGTGGTAAAAAATGGGAAGGATAAAAACTCTGCAGATAAAAAGGGTAACGAACAAGCTTATGGAGCTTCACAGGGATAAGTTCACTGACAGCTTTGAAAAGAATAGGGAAATACTTGATAAACTGATAATTGCAGAGTCAAAGAAACTAAAGAATATAATCGCTGGCTATATAACAAGGCTTAAGAAAAAATCCTCTGATGATCTGATTCTTTAATTTCCAATAGGGAAAACATTAAATATGCCTGCTCTTTTCCTAATTCTTAATAATATTATACAAAAAAGGTGTTAAAATGCATGAGACTAAGAATTATTGTGTTAAGGATATTGATTTAGCCAATCAAGGGGAAATGAATATTGAGTATGCTGAAAAGCAGATGAAAACCCTTATGAAAGTTAGGGAAAGGTTCAGCAAAGAAAAGCCATTGAAAGGAATAAGGGTTGGAATGGCCCTGCATATAACAAAGGAATCTGCTGCCCTTGTAAGGACATTTAAGGCAGGAGGTGCTGATGTTGCTATTTGCTCTTGCAATCCATTAAGCACCCAGGATGATGTTGCAGCTGCATTGGCAAAACAAGGCTTTAGGGTTTATGGCTATAAGGGCGAAACAACAAATGACTATTATAAATTCATAAAAAAAGTAATTGAGTTTAAGCCAAACATAACAATAGATGATGGCTGTGATTTAGTTAGTGAAATCCACAAGAATCACAAGGACTTAATTCCAAACATAATCGGCGGATGCGAGGAAACAACAACAGGGGTTATAAGATTAAGGGCAATGGAAAAAGACAATGCATTAAAATATCCAATAATTGCTGTGAATGACAACAAAACAAAGCATCTTATAGACAATTATTATGGAACTGGCCAGAGCACAATTGATGGAATATTGAGGGCCTCAAATCTTCTTATAGCAGGAAACACTGTTGTTGTAGCCGGCTATGGAGACTGCGGAAAAGGAGTTGCTCTAAGAGCAAAAGGGCTTGGAGCAAAAGTAATAGTTACAGAAGTTGACCCATTCAGGGCAATGCAGGCAGCTTTTGACGGCCATAAGGTAATACAAATGAATGAGGCAGCCAAGCTTGGGGATATATTTGTTACAGTAACAGGGGATATTAATGTAATAACACTAGATCATATGAAGCTCATGAAAGACGGCGCAATAGTTGCAAACTCAGGCCACTTTGATGTTGAGATTGACTTGAAATCATTAAAAAAAGTGGCAAAAAGCAGGAGGATAAGGCCATCCCTTGAAGAATATATTCTAGATGGAAAAAGGATTTATGTTGCAGCAGAAGGCAGGCTTGTTAATCTTGCAGCTGCAGAGGGCCACCCGTCAACTGTTATGAGCTTGTCTTTCTGCGGCCAGTCATTGGCAGTTGAATACTTGATAAAAAATAAGGGAAAACTAGAAAAAAAAGTCATAACCCTGCCAAAAGAAATTGATGAAATAATCTCATGGCTCCAGCTTGAGGCCATGAACATAAAGATAGACAAACTCACTGAAGAGCAAAAGAAATATCTGGAATCATGGGAAGAGGGGACTTAACAACATTTACTTTTTCTGAATCCTTTTTGTATATTATTTTTCCTCCTTGGATTATATTACAATCATTTCCTCCAAGTTCCCCCGATATTAACCCAGGGTATTTCTCAGAAAGAAGATATATGGGTGTGGAGATATTATTAATTTTTTTAGGAACCCCTTCTATTGAACTGTTTTTTTCAATATTTTTATAGCAATCTCCAATTTTTTCCTCTAATTGCTTCGGATTTAAAGGAATATTAATAATATAAGGAAGAAGATTTTCCTTGTCTATATCAAAAAAAGCAGCAATACTTTTATTCTCATCCATAATTGTTTTTCCGTTTTTGTAATAGTCCTTAAAATTCCATCTATTCCCATTTCTCATTCCTTTTTTAAAACTATCTTTTGTTTCTTGATCATACTCTACAAAGAATATATCTTTATTGTGATTGTAAACAAGGTTTTTCATAGTATCAAAGAAAATGTAGGCCCCATATTCACTCTCGCTACAAATATTGATTCCAAAGTTATCTTTAATGGATTTTATTAAATTCTCAGGATTTTTTAATATTTTTATTACTTTATCTAATCTTATTATATCTTCATAATTCAAACAGGAGTCTAGGCTTTCTATAATTAATGGCATAATAATCCCAAAATGTTTTATATATTTAAAATATATTTTTAAAAAAATTTTAAAAAGTTCCAAATAATAACATTTATATACTACAATTTAAAATAGAGATTATATGATTAAAAAAATTGACAAAAGATTATTGTATTTCTACGGCGAGAACTGCAGGCTTTCGCTTTCGAAAATAGCAAAAAAGATTCACAAGAGCCCGCAGCTTATTAAATACACAGTAAGCAGGCTTGAAAAAAACAAAATAATCCTTTTTTATTATACTGTTATTGACTATTCATGTTTTGATATGCTATTATTTAAAGTTTATTTCAAGGGCGGCTGTTCTAAAAGTTCTGAACTGAATTTATTGGTAAAGAAGCTAATGGAAAACCCTTATGTGACCTCAATCTATGAAATGGGTGGCCAGTATGATTTTCTTGTTGAATTCATGGCCCAAAATCCCTCAAAATTTAATAAAGAGCTGAAGATGTTGATAAAAGAGCATGAGGAACTAAATAATTATGACATAATTATAAATATCGTTTCTCATCTTTATCCTCGGGACTATCTTATGCCCAAGAATAAGAAAGCTAATGAGATTACCATTCCCTCAGAAATAATAGTTGGGGGAGATAGAGATAAAACTATTTTAAATGATAAAGAAAAAAGAATACTGCTGGCTTTTGTTGAAAATCCAAAGATAAGATTAACTTCAATTGCTTCAAAACTAGATATTAATATAAAGACTGTTATATCAGTAATAAAATCACTGAAGAGCAAGAAAATAATAAGGGCATACAAATCTGCATTAAATATAGAAAAGTGCAATCTAATCAATAATAAGATTACCCTGAAGCTTCATAATATTGAACCAGAAAAGGAAAACAAGATGTTAGATTTCTGTTTAAACAACCCAAATATTGTAAAATTCAGCAAGACAATAGGGGAGTGGGATGTTGAAATAGATGTTGAAACAAGCTCACCAATAGATTTCAGAGAGATTTATCTTGAGATAAGGGAAGAATTTAAGGATGTTATAAGGTCATTCAACAGCTATAGAATATATAAGGTATTTAAGCACAATTATCTTGCAGAGAATTATTCTGCATAAGCTTTAGGATTTTTTTATTATGCGGTATTTTTTCAGGACATTTGCATAAACTTCAAAATCATCTGAATTCCTGAAATCCTGTTTTACGTTTTCAGGCAGTTTTTTGAACAACGAGTTAACTATGTTCAAAACCTTCACAACATCCTCCTCCATCTCACCGTCATAAGTTTTGATTTCCGGCTCTTTTTCAGGCTCTTCAGGCTTTTCTTTTTTTCTAAAGCAAAAGATTTTCTTAAAAAGTTTGCTGATAAAGCTCTCTTTCATATCCTCTACAATTGGCTCCTCATATTCTGTCTCAGTTTTGGATTCTTCTTCTGGCTCTTCAAAAACAATTTTTTCCTCTTCAAAGATTTTTTTAGGTTTTGCTGAAAATAATTTAAATAATTTAGCAAAAAAACCATTTTTTTCTTCTATAACAGCACTTTCCAACCTATCCTTTCTAACATCTATATACTCCTCTGTTGTATATTGGTCTATATGGATTTTTTTCTTGGGCTTTGACTTAAAGAATTTTTTAAATTTCTCAGAAAAATGTATTGAATTTTTTCTTCTTATGCCGCCCATATAATCATCCAACATCTTATTGAACTCTTCATTTGCCATTTTTGACCCCTTTATTGATAAAAATCCTTAGTTTAAAAACAAAAATTAACAAAACTATATAAAATTATCTGTCTGAAACCAACCAAAAGCTATTTATAGAAGCAATATTTCAAAATTCTAGTTAAGATTTTTAATAAAAAAGAGTGATTGAATGACAAGGATTAATAAGATTGTAATAAAGGGATTTAAGTCGTTTGCAAAAAGAACAGAATTATTGTTTGGTAATAATTTTAACTGCGTTCTTGGCCCTAATGGCTCTGGCAAGTCAAATATAATGGATGCCATCTGCTTTGTTCTTGGAAGAGTCTCTTCAAAAAGCCTAAGGGCTGAGAAATCTGCAAATCTCATTTATAATGGCGGAAAAAAAGGAATTCCTGCAAAAAGCGGAGAGGTAAGCATTTATTTTGATAATTCCAGAAAAATATTTCCCTCTGATGATTCTGAAATAAAGGTTACAAGGATTGTAAAGCAAACAGGAGCGAGTGTTTACAAAATAAATGACAAAAAGAGAACAAGACAGCAGGTTCTTGATATGATGTCTGTTGCAGCAATTGATCCTGAAGGCTATAATATAATCCTGCAGGGAGATATAGACAAGTTTGTTGAGATGTCTCTTAATGAACGCCGTTTGATAATTGAGGAGATAGCAGGCATTTCAATATATGAAGACAAGAAAAAGAAGGCGCTTAATGAGCTTGATAAGGTTGAGAACAAGCTAAATGAAGCTGATATAATACTCACAGAAAGGCAGACATACCTGAAGGAGCTGAAGTCAGAGCGTGACCAGGCTTTAAAGTACAAGAAGATGAGTGACAACATAAAGCAGAACAAGGCAACATATCTTAATATCCAGATAACAAAGAAGGAAAATGAGCAAAAAAAGTTTGAATCAGAGATTAAAGCATGCAGCGATAAAATAAAGGATGTTCAGGATAAAATAAACAACCTGAAGAAAACAGTTGCTGAAAAAAAAGATAAAATAAACAAAATAACAGAAGAAATCGAAGAAAAGGGGGAGAAAGAGCAGCTTGATATGCAGAAGAATGTTGAGCAGTTAAGGGTTAATATAGAAACAAACAAAACAAGGATAGCAACATGCGAGAATGAGCTTGTAAAGATTGACTCAAGAAAAGACCAGTTGCAAAAAGACCTTACAGAGGTTCATGAAAAGATTGACAGCCTGATATCAGAAATATCAAAGCTGGAGAAAATAAAAAAAGGCAAAAATGATGATATTTCAGAGCTTGAGGACTCAATCAAGAATTTCAAGAAAAAACATAAGGTAGATAACCTGGATGAGATTGAAAAAGAGATTGAGGAAGTAGAAAAACAGGAAGAAGAGGGACAAAGAGAAATACAAATTCTTCGCGAGAAACAGCAGGAACTTCTAAGGGAAAAGGACAGAATTGAATACCAAATCCAGAATATTGATGCTGCAATGCAGAAGGTCCTTGATGTTGAGAAAGAAAGCAAGGAAGACATAGAAAACCTAAAGGAAAAGAAAAATGATTTCAAGAAAAAAACCCTTGAGCTTAACAAGCTTTTAAATGAGGATTCATCACTTGCAGCCCAGCTTTCAAAATCAAAGGATAACCTTTTATCAGCAAAAGGTGAGCTTGAAAGATTAAAAGTAAAAAACATAGGAATTAAGGAAAAGGCATCGGCAAATATTGCTGTTAAAAGCATTCTTGAACAAAAACAAAATATAAAGGGAATTCATGGGACTGTCGCTGAATTAGGCCATGTGTCTGCAAAATACTCCCTGGCTTTAGAGGTTGCAGCAGGCTCAAGAATACAAAGCATAATAGTTGAGGATGACAAGGTTGCTGAAACCTGCATAAAATACCTTAAAAATAACAAGCTTGGGGTTGCAAGTTTCCTGCCATTGAACAAGATAAAAGGGGCAACACCTGATAATGAGGTGAAAAAAGCATTATCCTCAAATGGAGTCCATAATTTAGCAATTGAGCTTGTCTCGTTTGACAGCAAATTCAAAAAGGCTTTCTCTTATGTCTTTGGAAAAACAATTGTTGTTGACAATATTAGTGTTGCCAGGCGTTTAGGAATAGGAAGCTATAGGATGGTTACCCTTGAAGGCGATTTGATTGAAACAAGCGGCTCAATGAGGGGCGGCTACAGGAAAAAATCAAGAGTAAGCTTCCAGCAGGAAGATTTCACAAAAGATTTTCAAGAATGCGAGAAAAAAGTAAACGAGCTTCAGGAGGTTTTTGATATTCTTCATCGCCGCAGGTCAGAAGTTGAAGAAAATATCATCAAATTAAGAAATGAAAAATCATCTCTTGAAGGGGAGATAATAAAATTAGAAAAAACACTTCATCTTGAAACAGGAGACACAGAAGCCTCAAAAAAACAAAGGAATAATCTCAAAGAGAACCTTAAAGAAATTGATAAACAGATAGCTGACACAGAAAAAAGTATAGAGGAAAACAACAAAAAGCTGGCATCAATAAAAATAAAAAAACAGGAGCTCAGAATAAAAATCAGCGGATTGAGAAACCCTACACTGCTTGCTGAACTTAATACATTCGAAGATAAAAAACAGGAAATAAAAAATGAGATTCTTGAAATTGACTCAAAGATAAGCAGCATTAATATGCAGATAAATGACATATTGAAAAGGGATGAAGAAAACATAATAAGAATACTCAAAGAGCAGGAAAAGGAAAAGAAAGATTTCTCAGCAGAGCTTGAGCAGATAAAGGAAAAGATAGAAAAACAGAAAGAAGAGCTGGTTAAAAAAGAGAAAAACCAGAAGGAATTCAGGACAAAGTTTAAGGAATTGTTCAAGAAAAGGGATTTAATCAATAGCGAAATCCTAAAGGCAGAAAATGAAATAATGAACAAGGAAGACCAGAACCGCGGGACAGAAACAAGGATGAACAATATCTCGATGAAAAATGTTGAGGTCAAGGCAGAGTTTACCGGCCTGAAAAAAGAGTTTGAGCAATATGAGGATGTTGAGCTGCTAAAAGAAAAAAGCGAGGAATCACTCCAGAGGGAAATAAACAGGTTTGAGGCACTTATCGGGGAGTTTGGTGCTGTAAACATGAGGGCCCTGGAAGTTTATGACAATATAGAGAAAGAATATAAAAAACTTCTTGAAAAAAAGGAAATGCTTGCAGCAGAGAAAAAAGATGTTATTGCTATGATAGATGAGGTTGAGAACAAGAAAAAGGAGCTTTTTATGGTAACTTTTAATGCAGTTAATGGTAACTTTAAAAATATCTTTTCAAAGCTTACATCAAAAGGAATTGCATCTATTGTTTTGGAAAATGAGAAAGAGCCATTTGAAGGGGGTTTAAGAATTAAAGTTAAGATAACTGGCAAAAAATTCATGGATATACACTCATTATCAGGCGGAGAAAAAAGTCTAACAGCACTTGCCTTTATATTTGCAATCCAGGATTATAAGCCAGCATTATTTTATGTGCTTGATGAGGTTGATGCTGCGCTTGACAAGCATAATTCAGAAAAGCTTGCAAAACTTATCAGGAAGTATTCTGAAAAAGCACAGTATATTGTAATATCACACAATGATGCTATAATAACAGAAGCAGATACGCTTTATGGTGTTTCCATGGGTGTTAATGGAGTGAGCAGTGTTGTCAGCCTGAAGATATAAACTCTTCTAGTGCATCCTTTATTCCCCTGGTTGTTTTGTCCCAGTTGTAAAATGCTATAATAGTTTTTCTTGCGTTTTCTCCTAATTTTATTCTTAGTTCTTTGTTGTCCAGCAGAACAGACAGCTTTTTTGACAGTTCATAGGAATTCTGCTTACCAAAGAAAAATCCATTGTAGCCATCCTTTATATAACCCTTGATATAGCCAACAGGTGTTGAAACAACCGCAATACCACATGACATTGCCTCCATTGTTGATAAAGAGGATGTTTCTGTTAATGAGGGCATCACATAAATATCCATTGCCTGCAAATATGGAACTATATTATCAGCAGATTCAACAACAATTATATCTTTTTTTGATTCAAGCATAAGCTTTAGTTCCTGAACTCCCTTTCCTATGACTAATAATATAAGATTATCATATGATTTTCTTAATCTAAGAAAAGCCCTGTAAAGAGTTACAATATCCTTTTCTCTTCCAATTCTTCCTGAGAATCCAATAACAGTGTTTTTAGGATTAATTCCTATTTTTTTCTTTGCAGCTTTTTTATCTTCTGCTGGCCTGAATTTGAATGTATCTGTTCCAAGATGAACAACCCTTTTCTTTGTTCTTATATTATGCCAGTTCAATATCTCTGAAACCTCTAATGAGGGAACCATCAGTATATTACATTTGTTATACAGGTATCTTGCAGCTGCCTTGGTAAAGAAGCTTATTGAATTCCTAAATAGGTTCTTTTGTGAAATGCTCTTTGAGAATAGCTCCCATTCAAGAGAGTGTATATATGCAACAAGTGGTTTTCTAAAAAATCTTGCAGTTAGTATTGCAGGCATTCCTATTGGGCCTATTGTTTGGGTCCACACTATATCTGCCTGCTTAACAGCTTTTATTATTTTTCTAATAGAAAATTTAGCAGGAGTATAATCCCCGACATGGATTCTTGAAAGAGGTATCCGGATAATGTTGATGTTTTTGAAATCTTTTAGTTTACCCTTGAATCCTGGTGCAATAACAGTGATATCATAATCATCTGAAAGCTTAGGTATTATTTCATTGAGAAACCTTGCAATACCATCCCATCTTGGAAGAAAAGAGTCTGTTGCTATTAAAAGTTTTTTCATTTTATCTTGTAAAATTTCTCTGCATACTTGCAGTCATTTTTTAGGCCGTTGATAAATGCCTTTATATAAACATTGATATAGGGGAATAACATCACCAACCTTTGGCTCCTAAAGCAATGTAATGCTTTCATTTTTGTCTTAAAATTATCTGTGATATCAACATAAAGCTTTGGTTTTTCCCGCTTCTTAAAATCTATGATATGCCAGATATCAAAACTTAATAAGTCTCCCTTGTAATTAATTTCATCAGTTAATTCCATGACAATCTTATAGACTGCCCTGTGATCATCATGGGCATCATCAATAGAATGAGTAAATATCTTAATTGGCTTTTTTTCCTTAATCAGTTTCTTAACTTTATCTTTAATTTTTTTATCCTTGACCTCTTCTAAGAATTTTCCCTCTGTTAAGCCAAAGAAAACAACACCAGAGCCGCCGATGACCTTGTCTGCATTTTGTGCTTCCTTAACCCTTATCTCAACATTAACCCTTTTTTTAAGCCAGAGATGTGATGTTTCACCATAAGAGAAGATAATAGTAAAGATTTCCTTTCCTTGCTTGGCATATTTTGCCAGTGTTCCTCCCGGCCCGAGTATCTGGTCATCAGAGTGCGCACATATAACAAATATGGAATCCTTCATATAATCAGCTAAAAAG
>JAHJQG010000003.1 GCA_018819345.1 Nanobdellota archaeon | reverse complement strand
ATCTTAATAAAATTAATCAGTTAAATAAATAAATTTTCTGGTTTTTCTACTATGATATATCTTCTTGCAATTCTGATTAAATCTTTATCTCTTGTTACAAGTATAAAATTCAGTCTTTTGCATACTGCAATATGCAGGCAATCATAGAAGCTTAACTCATATTTTAGTTCAGATTCCAGTTTTCTTGCAAAAGAATAATCTTTTTCTGTAACTTCAACAAATCTGAACTTATCTTCTTCTTTCAGGAACAATAATTTTTCTTTTAATATGTTTTCATTACATATTTTAAATTTTATTTCTCTGATGATAAGACTAGAGTATATTATTTCCTCATTTTTTGAGAACATCACTTTTTCAATGAAATCTCTAGCTATTTCCCAATAAGGAACTCCTTTTGTTGGGTTACCTTCTTTTTTGAAAAGGTTTAGCCAAATACAAGTGTCCAAATAAAATGATTTTTGTTCCATTTATTACTCTCTTATTAACCAATAAAAACAATAAGTTCTTTTATAATAACTTTGTAAAAAATTCCGGAAGATTTTCAGTCAAAGTTCAAGACCACGATCAATTGCCTTCTTAAGTATTCTATGAACAACTGAATTTGAAATATTGCTTATAAATAAATCTATCAATTTAGTTGGTATATAAAAAGAAAAAGAGATATTAACTATTTTCCCAAAGACCAGCTACAGAATAATGCTGCAGGGATAATTGCATAATTATTATTTATTACTTTAAATGTTTTCTTTGAAATAATTAAGCCCCTCTTGAACTTATTTAATTTGTAAATTTCAGAATCAGAGACCTTTTCCTTCCATTTGACCTCAATTGGAAAATTCTTGTTTCCTATCTTTACTATAAAATCTATTTCTCCCTTTTTGTCAGAATAATAGCTTACTTCCTTGAATGATTGGCATAAATGCTCAAACACAATTCCTTCAACAATTTTTGATTCTGTTTCTGGCGAGTTTATTTTTATTTCTTTGCCAATCCAGTAATTTACTAATGCAACATAAAATGGGTCTCTGAAATACACCTTTCTTGGTTTTCTGTAAATATAAATGCCCTTATTCAGGTCTTTGAAGTTAAGGGTCTTTATTAAAAATAACTCTTCCAACAATTCCAGATAATCAGATATGGTGGAATGGGCTGGTATTTCCATCTCTTTTGCAAAAGAATGCAATGTAATCCGTGAGCTCATTTTTAAGAGGATGCCCTGACAAATCTGTTTAGCAGTGGCTGGATTTTTCTTTATTTTTGCAATATCCCCTTCAATCCACCTTATGTATGTTTCATATGATAAATTGTCTATGCCTTTTATTTCTTCAAACCTGTTTATTATTTTTAATAAGCCGCCACTAAGGATATACTTCCTGAACAATCTTTGCTTTTCCTCAAAACCAAGAAAGAGATTAGTGAGTTGTTTTTTCTCAAATTTCTTTAAATCAATGCTCTTTTTCTCTAATCCAAAAAGAGTTAAATAATCTGAAAATAACAAAGGCATAATAAAGTGTTCATTTCCCTCAATACCCCTTCCAGGAAGCCTGTCTGAGCCTTTTTTTAGGTCTATTGAGTTTGAGCCTGTAATTACTATTGAGCAATCTTCCAGCTTTCCTATATTTTTTAAATGTTTTACAACATCTGCCCAATCTGTTACTGTTGTAACTTCATCTAAAAATATGTATTTCTTATCTAAATCATAACTAGCAGAAAAATCCAGATAATCTGTAATTAATTTTAAGAGTGCTTCTTGTGATTTTATAAGATCACAACTATAATAAAATATTGATTTTGGGTTTATTTTATCTTTGATTAATCTCTGAATATTCAGCATGACTGTCGTTGTTTTTCCTATTTGCCTTGGTCCCCTTAAAACATAAATCTGCTTTCTTTTTAAAGGAAAATATCTTATTTTATATCTTAGTTTAGCATTATTATATTCCTGTATCTTAATATTTTGTTCAATTGCTTCTTTTTTCTCCCACCAGGGATTTTGTTCAATTAATGGCTGCATACTGATTTTATAAAATCAACTTATATATAAATGTTTTGATTTTACAAAATCAACTTATTTATAAACCAACTGACATTAGGCCAATGAGCTTCCAGAAGAAGAACCTCCTGCAAAACTTACATGGTTATGGATTTTAATAGTACTAATCGTAATTGGGTTAATAGCTTATTTTTTTGTCTATAAGAGGAAAAAGGGATATTAATTCTTTAATTATTTTTCTTTCTTTGTAATCTTAATTAGTTAAATATTCATTATCTGAAACTTAAAAATCCTAACCCAAATCCGGAAACTTTCTGGGAAAATCCTGTAAAGGCTTATAAACTAAACTTGTTGATTCTTAGCAAAATTTAGAAAATAAACGAAAGGTTTAAATATAAGTTTATATCTATATATTTTTATCACTAATAAACTTATATGGGTGGTGAATATGCAAAAAACAATGGTTTTACACTATCCAAGATTGGATACTATGCTAATGGTAGAAAACACGCTAAAAAATGCCAAGTTAGCTGTATCCAAAAATGAATTAATGCGAAGGCTTCCAAAACAAGTAATGCGCCAGACCCTGAATGTTATACTAAACTATCTTGAATGTAAGGGGGTAATTATGATTGGTGAAAAAGGAGTTCTCTGGATTCATAATGAAAGCCCTAAAATGAAAAAATTACTTGAAAAAAGTGTATACCATCATAGGAAATGAACTGGAGATTGTTTCAATATTATTAGAATTTATGGATCATAAAAAATATGATAAGCTTTTTAGATATAGAAAAAAATAAAACATCAAAACAAAATCTAAAAAACTACAACCCAAGCTCTTCATCAATATTCTTTGCTATCTCTTTTAAATCATTGCATGTTCTTTTGATATCTTTTTCTATCTCATCAACAAGCACCTTAAGATTATCAACCCTTAGAATATATTTGTTTTTCTCATTAACAACAATGCCCGACCCTATTAACTTATTCAGATGATGTATAATTGTTCCCCTGCTTAGCCCGGTCTTATATGCAAGCTCATCGCTTGACAATAGCTTCTTTTTCCTCGAGCTCTTGACTAACTCAATAAATATCCTAAAGCACGAGCTGTTCCTATCCCTTAGATTAAACAATCCAAGTGACGAGCCAAACCACTGCAGCTCTTCATTTATGTTTTTTTTAAGTGGTTTACTATGCCTTACTATAGTTATTCTCTGATGAATATATCTCATATGTAGCTAAATTATTTCATTTATTTATAAACCTTTTCCAAAACATTTATATATAAGTTGTTTATTCTAATATGTAATAGTTGACTTAAAGTCAACATAACATTAAATCAACTCGGTGGTTAAATGACTAAACAAGAAGCACATAAAAAGAAAAAATTAGAGATAGGAAAGAAGGATAACAGAATAAAAGAATTAACTCATAAAACAAGGGAACTTACAGACTCATTACAAAGGTTACAGGCAGAGTTTGAGAACTACAAAAAGAGAATTGAAAGAGAAATACAGGATTTAATAACATACTCCTCACAGAATTTAATAATAAAACTGCTGCCTATTGTTGACTCATTTGAAAGTGCCATGAAAAACCACCAAGACAAAAACAAATTCCTTGAAGGAATGAAACTGGTATTTTCACAGTTTTATTCAACACTTGAAAAAGAGGGCTTAAAACAGATAGACCCACTGAATGAAAAATTTGATCCATACAAGCACGAAGTAATAATGCACGAGAAAACTGATAAAAAAGAAAATACTATAACAGAGGTATTGCAGAAAGGTTATATACTTAATGATAAAGTAATAAGGCATGCAAAGGTAAAGATTGCAAAAAACAAATAAAAGAGGTTGAAAAATGCTTATTTCAAAAAAAACACCAAAAGAAACTGTATTAAAACTTGGCAAAGAGTGCAGGATGTGCGGCAACTGCTGCAAATACACATCCGGCTTTTTAGTGGATGATGATATCCTGAAGATTGCAAGGTTTTTGAGAACAACAACAGACAAGCTCAAGGAAAAATATCTTGAAGAGCATGAGAGATTCAATACAAAAATATTGAGGCCAAAACTAATCAAAGGCACAAAGCCGTATGGCAAATGCATTTTTTATAATGAGCAGGTTGGCTGCACTATTCATGAAGTAAAGCCACTTCATTGCAAAATAGGCAACTGCAATACATACGGGGATGACTTAAACCAGTGGTTTATGCTTAATTACTTTGTAAATCCAGATGATCCTGAATCAATAAGGCAGTGGAAAATATTCCTCACACAAAACAAGCCAATACCTGGCGGCTCACTAAATGAGCTTGTTCCTGATGAAAACAAACTAAAAAAAATATTAAATTATGAAATATTGAAAAAATGATAATAAATAATGAAAACGGAATGCAGAAGCAAAAGCTCTATCTTAAAGCAGGAGGTATATTAAAATTTTTTCTTGGAACAAGCGATAAAATAGAAACATTAGTAATGTGCAGAAGCAATGAGGTTGACCTTGTAACAACAGACCAGGATTTGTATGAGGCATTAGGTTCTATAAAAGATTATGATAATTTCAACCAGAGAAAGCTTGTAAAGTTTCTTGAGGTTGTTGAAATAGGATCATTAAAAAGAGTAAAGGGAATGGAAAGAACAATACTTTCGCACGAAAGGGTTGAGGAATTAAGGAAGATTGCCTTGAAAAAAGATGATTAATGGAGGTTAAAATGGCAGAAAAACAAAAAATAAACATGAGCATAATGGATGGTGATGCATTTTTTTCACATGAGACATCAATAAACTTTAGCCCAACACAGTTTATCTTTGACTTTAGATGTATAACTCCAAGGATAGACGCAAGAAGCCCGACTGCTACAATAGCATTAAAGCACAATGTTGTCATGATAGAGCCATATCATGCAAAACAGTTTCTTAATGTTTTGTCAAAGGTTGTAAAAAAATATGAATCAGAATTTGGCAAGATAGAAAAGCCAGCTTCATTAGAGAAAGCTGAGAAAAAGAATAAGAAAATCAAAAAAACAAAAGAAGGCAAAACAGTAAAATCACCAAGTTATTTTGGATAATTAATATATGAGGTAATAAAATGGTAAAAGAAAAAACAAAAAAGGAAAAAATAATTGGAATAGATTTAGGAACAAGCAATTCTGCAGCATCTTTTTTGCAGGCAGGAAAACCAGTCATAATACCAAGTTCTGAAGGTACAACTGCTTATGGAAAGGCATTTCCATCAATTGTTGCCTTTACAGATGACGGCCAGATGCTGGTTGGAGAGCCGGCAAGAAGGCAGGCTGTTTCAAATCCAGAGAGAACAATAACAGCTGTTAAGAGAAAGATGGGTACAAGCTATAAGTACAAGATTAATGGCAGGGAATACACTCCTCAGCAGATATCTGCATTCATACTTCAGAAAATAAAAAAAGATGCAGAGGAATTTATTGGAGAGCCAATCTCAAAAGCAGTTATAACCTGCCCTGCATATTTTGACGACAACCAAAGGCAGGCAACAAAAGATGCAGGAACAATAGCTGGCCTTGATGTTGTAAGGATAGTAAATGAGCCAACAGCTGCTTCACTCGCCTATGGACTTGACAAGATACACAAGGAAATAAAGATCTTGGTTTTTGATTTTGGAGGTGGAACATTAGATGTTACAATCATGGAATTTGGCGAAGGAGTCTTTGAGGTAAAATCCACAAGCGGAGACACACAGCTTGGCGGAACAGACATGGATAATTTGCTTACTGACTTCATTGTTGATGAATTTAAGAAGAAAGAGGGAATTGACTTGAAAAATGATCCTGTGGCAATACAAAGATTAAAAGAGGCTGCTGAAAAAGCCAAAATAGAGCTTTCAACAACACTTGAAACAGATATAAATTTACCTTTTATAACTGCTACTGATAAAGGCCCAAAGCACTTAACAATGAAAATAAGGCGCTCAAAGCTTGAGGAGCTTGTTGAGCCAATAATAAAAAAATGCAAACATCCAATTGAGCAGGCAATAAAGGATGCTAAACTGAAGCCAGATGATATTGATAAGATTATCATGGTTGGCGGACCTACAAGAATGCCCTGTGTAAGAAAGTTTATTGAGGATTTCATAGGAAAAAAGGCAGAGGGGGGAGTTGACCCAATGGAATGTGTTGCAGCAGGAGCTGCTATCCAGGCAGGTGTTCTTGCAGGAGAAGTAAAGGATATTTTGCTGTTGGATGTTACACCCCTAACTTTGGGAATTGAAACACTTGGTGGAGTAAGAACCCCTTTAATTGAGAGAAACACAACAATTCCTACAAAGAAATCACAGATATTTTCAACAGCTGCAGACAACCAGCCTGCTGTAACAATCAATGTCCTGCAGGGTGAACGTCCAATGGCTGCTGACAATAAGGCTTTAGGAAGGTTTGACCTTGTCGGGATTCCTCCAGCACCAAGAGGTGTTCCACAGATAGAGGTAACATTTGACATTGATGCAAACGGAATTGTGCATGTAACAGCAAAAGACCTTGGAACAGGAAAAGAGCAGTCAATAAAGATTACAGCATCGCAGAAGCTCAATGAAGATGAAGTTGAAAAAATGAGAAAAGAAGCTGAGGCACATGCAGAGGAAGACAAGAAAAGAAAAGAAGATGTTGAAACAATAAACCAGGCAGACACTTTAGTTTACTCAACAGAGAAACTTTTTAAGGATTTTGAGGGAAAGGTTGACGCCAAGGAGCTTGAGACTGTTAAAGGGAAGATAATGGAATTAAAGGAACTATTGAAGCCAGATAAGAAAGACGCAGCAGCAATAAAGTCAAAGATGGATGAACTAAACCAGCTTGTACAAAAGATGTCAACAGAGATGTACCAAAAGGTTGCTGAGGAGCAGGCAAAGAAACAGAAGCAGGCAGGAGCAAAAGAAACAGCAGAGAAGCCAAAAAACAAAGGCGAAAAAGTAGTTGACGCAGAGTACAAGGAAGAGAATGATGAAAAAAAGAAAGAAAAGAAATAATTTTTCTTTTTAATTTTTAAAATCTTTTAAAGTAGGGATTATTAATGGCCAAAGATTATTACAAAATACTGGGTGTTTCTGAAAATGCCTCTAAGGAAGAGATTAAGAGAGCTTACAAGAGATTGGCCAAGAAATACCATCCTGACCTTAATAAGGAGGATCATGCTGATGCTGAAAGATTCAAGGAGATAAACGAGGCTGCCTCTGTTCTTGGCGATGACAAGAAAAGAGCTCAGTATGACAGATTCGGCACAACATCAGAGGGCTTTGGCCCAGGAGCTGCAGGCTTTGACTTCTCTGATTTTGGTTTTTCAGACTTTGGCTTTGATTTTGAAGACATATTTGACACTTTCTTTAGCAGGGGTTTTGGAAGGCACAGCAGGGGCCCCAGAAGAGGAGCTGACTTAAGGTATGATATGGAAATAACATTAGAGGAAGCTGCATTTGGTGCAAAAAAACATATCACTGTTCCAAGAATGGAGAAATGCAAGGAATGCAATGGTTCTGGAGCAAAGTCAGGCTCTGATATTGTAACATGCGACAAATGCAATGGCTCTGGCCGCATCCAGCAGACAAGGAGAACGCCTTTTGGCATTTTTTCTACAACAACAACATGCCAAAAATGCCATGGCGAGGGCAAGAATATAGAAAATCCATGCCCGGAATGCAATGGTACAGGCAGGGTTCACCATGACAGGAAGATAGAGATAACTATTCCAAAAGGCATTGATAATGGAAATGAGCTCAGGATTGCCGGCGGCGGAGAGGCTGGAATAAAAAATGGCAGCCCAGGAGATTTATATGTTGTAATTCATGTAAAACCGCATGATATATTTGAGAGAAAAGAAAATGATATTTATTGTGAAATTCCAGTAAGCTTTGCACAGGCTGCACTTGGCTCTGAAATAGAGATCCCAACCTTAAAAGGAAAGGCAAAGTTAAAGATACCAGCAGGAACACAAACAAACACAATATTCAGGATGAAAGGCAAGGGAATCCCAGACCTTCATGGATATGGTCTTGGCTCAGAGAATGTAAAGATAGTTATTGAAACCCCAACAAAACTTACAAAAAAGCAGAGAGAGCTTCTAAAAGAGTTTGAAAAAGACACAAAAAAGAGAAAAGGATTCTTTGGTTTCTAGTTAAAACAAAATAAATATTAAATTAAAAAGGT
>JAHJQG010000014.1 GCA_018819345.1 Nanobdellota archaeon | reverse complement strand
CTGGTCACCCTAATGGAAACAAATAAATATAATCTGTTTGTTTTGTTTTATGGAAGAGGCCATTACAATTTCAGTTGGTGAGAAAAAGACATTGAAGCCGGGTTTTATGAAATGGTTTGGCATTGTATACTGCGGAATGCCCAGTGAGAATACTTTTTCTTTGAGCTATATGGAGACTGCTGGTTACCAGGGCTATGCACTTAATGTATATTATCCAAAGAGCATGAGCAAGATAAAAATAAAAAACATTGAATTCAATGTAATGAGTGTAACACCTGAAAAAATTACATTGCAGCAGATAAAAAATTTATCAGGTAAGAATTCTTTTTAATTATTTAGCAAAAATATTTAAATGATTAAATTTACCCAGAATTAATGGAATATGCTGAAAAATTCTCATTTAATGTAGAATGGAATTATAAAACAATGACCTTATTTCTATTCTTAATGATTTTACCTAATTTATTAGGTCTAATAAACCTAAGTACTGTTTGGGGCTTTAAGATTCATTTTTTTCAGATAGCTGTTTTTATTGCAGCACTAATATATGGTCCAAAAGGAGGGCTATTGTCAGGATTAGTTGGTTCGCTATATCCTGCCTTTATTATGAGCAATCCATATATTGTAATAGGTAATGCTATTCTCGGATTTTTTGTTGGCTTGTTTGTACGATATAATCTTAATACTATTATTGCAGTGATGTTAGCTTATTGTATTCAGCTGCCATGGTTGATTATCACTGATTATTATTTGGTAAATTTACCAATCAGCTTTATCTTGAGATTGATTTTAGCATTAGCAATATCAAATCTGATATGGGCAATAGTAGCACATTACACTGTAAAACCAATTAAAGAATCCTTAATATGTTGAGTCCCAATTTTAAAAAATATTCCCTTGCATTAATTAAAGATAATAATATTGTATTTTCTTCAGATAAATCTGGTTTAAGACCTTTAATAGAATGTATAAAGGAATATAAATCTAAATTCAAGGACTGCATATTACATGACAAGGTTGTTGGGCTCGCAGCTGCTAGGCTTATAGTGTATTCAAATATGATCTCTCTGGTTATTAGTGATGTTGCTTCAAAACCAACTGGGGAATTATTAAATAAAAATAATGTAATAATAAAGGCGCAGAAGATTGTTGATAATATTCTAACTAAAGATAAATCAGCTATCTGCCCAATGGAGCTAAAAGCTCAAAGAATAGACAACAATAAGGATTTTTTCTCAGAAATAAATAATATATTTTATCCATCATAATCAATCAAGAACTATTTCTTTTCTGTCAATCTTTTCCTTTAGGAGAAGGATGGCCAGTGCTGAGTCAGTTACAATGATTTTGTTTTGTAAAGCTAAGTTAACTGCTTCATTGAAATCAACAAGCTCAACTTCTATATCCTCAAAGCTGTCTTCTCCAGAGTCAAGATTCTGCTTAGATTTAATTAAATCCCTGGCAAAAAATATATGAACCTTTCTTTTCAGCTGTCCAAAGGCCTCATAAAATGAGCCAAGCTTGACAAGCGAATTGCACTTAAACCCTGTTTCCTCTTCAAATTCCCTCTTGGCTGCATCTTCAATTGTTTCATTGTCATTAACCAATCCAGAAGGGAACTCAATTGCCTCATCTTCAGCAAAATACCTGTATTGCCTAACCATAATGATTTTTCTTTCTTTGGTTATTGCAAGAATCACCACAATATCATTAGTAAAACAATAAGTCCATTCCTGCAGTTCTTTTGTGGGCAGTTCAACTATGTCTTTTCTGGCTTTAAAGAATTTAGTATCAATTATTACTTCAGACTTTTTGCATTTCCATTTTTTCATAAGAATATTAAGAAGCAATTCCTTAATAAATGTATTGGTGATTCAGGATTTATAAGAATTTTTAATATTACTCAAATAAAAGAATATTTATAGAATAAAGTTTTATAATTAAAGATGACAAAAAGGATAATAAAAAAGATAAAGGAGCATTTTAAGGAAGTGTTGGGAATAAAGACCTCTCCCCACTCAATTGCATTAGGATTTGCAATAGGCACATTCATAGCAATACTTCCCACTTTTGGTTTTACATATCTTATTGCTATTATTGTGATGTTGGTGTATGCAAAAGAAAGCAAGATTGCTCTTTTTGGCGCTTTGTTACTTTGGAATCCTTTTGTGCTGTTTCCAGTTTACACATTGAGCTATAGGCTTGGTGATTTTATACTAACAGGTTCTCCTGCGATATATCCGCTGCAGGGGATTGAGCAGTTTAGGTATGCAACTTTAAGGTTTTTAGTAGGAAATTTTATTATAGCAGTGCTTTTTTCTGTAACCAGTTATTTTATTCTAAGGAAATTAGTAAGCTACAGCAGAAAAACAAACATTTAAAAGCAAACCAAAAATCACCGGCCGTTAATGGATGACAAAGAAGAAAAAATAAAAAAGAGTCTTAGGTATTCAATAATTGACGGAGCATTCTACTCAATGATGATTGGGTTCGGAGAATCATTTTTCTCAGTTTTTGCAGTCTTTCTAAAGGCAACTAACCTGCAGCTGGGATTACTCGGCTCACTTCCGCAAACCCTTGGCTCGCTGTTCCAGATGTTCACAAACAAGCTGATAAAGCTGTTTAAGTCAAGAAAGAAACTGGTTTACATAAGTGTCTTGCTCCAGGCATTGATGTATATACCTGTTGCGCTTGTATTCTTTTTTGGAACATTCAGAGTGATTCATCTTATAATTTTTTTATGCTTGTATTGGGTCTTTGGAACAATAGCAAACCCTGCATGGAACAGCTGGATTGGTGATCTTGTAAATGAAAAAGAAAGGGGTAGTTATTTTGGCAGGAGAAATAGGGTTACAGGATTTTTGTCATTTGCTTCGCTTCTTGCTGCAGGGTATATCCTTCAGAGATTCTCATCAAGCGTATCAATGGAATATCTCGGTTTTGTGGTGATATTCTCGCTTGCAATGTTTTCAAGGATATTATCATTTATTTATCTTATGAAATCTTATGAGCCTGAATACACAATAGCCCCTGAATCCAACTTCAGCTTTATTGACTTTATTAAGCAGGCAAGATTCAGAAATTATGGTTTGTTTGTAATTTATCTTTGTTTCATTAATTTTGGGGTTTATGTTTCTGCAGTATTCTTTACCCCTTACATGCTTTATGACCTAAAACTTAGTTATGGCATATTTACAATAATAACTGCTGCAGCAATGATAATGAAGTTTGTTATGATGCCTGTCTGGGGAAACCTCTCAGACAAGTACGGAACAAAGAAGGTGCTTACTTTAGCAGGATTTCTTATGCCTGTTGTTCCTGTTCTCTGGATTTTTTCTGCAAATATTTGGTATTTGATATTAATTCAGTTATACAGCGGCTTTATATGGGCTGGTTTTGATATGGCATCATTTAATTTCATATTTGACTCAACCAGTCCAAAAAAAAGAACAACTTGCGTTGCATACTATAATGTCCTTAATGGAATAGCCATACTTTTAGGAGCTGTTGTAGGAGGGCTTATAGTAAAGTACAACAATTTATTCTGGTCAAAATATTTTCTTGTGTTTATAATAAGTTTTATGCTGAGGTATATTGCATCATTGATATTTATACCAAAGATTAGGGAAGTAAGGGTTGTTGAGGAAATATCCCATAAGAAGCTTCTTCTGAAGGCATTTACTGCAATGCCAACCCGCGGCCTCATCTACAATATTATCACACTAAAAAAGAAGGAACAGGGAACAATAATAAAGAGACCACCTTTTAGATTTAGGTTTAAGATAAAAAAAGACTAAACCTTATTTTTTTAGCCACTCAAACAAAATTCCCAAAAATTAATTAATTTCTCCAATACTATCCAATACTACTAGCTGATTTGCGTACTCAAAATTTAAAGAAGGATATTTGCTATTAGTTATTTTTTTTATTCTTCCAAGTGATTTTTCAATATTTT
>JAHJQG010000013.1 GCA_018819345.1 Nanobdellota archaeon | reverse complement strand
TGCTGAAAAAGGTATTTTAATTATTTTCATACAAACCAGTTATTTCTTGAATTATTTAAATATTGTTAATCTATAAGTGCTATTTTACTAAAAATTAGAAAATTTTATATAAGCAAAGTTAATTGATTCTATAAAAAGAGGTTTAAATGGTTGACCAAAGGGTTGTTGATTACATAAAAGAGAACTTATTAAGAGGTGTTTCTTTAGAGCAAATTAAACGGGCTTTAATTAATGTTGGCTGGCCGCAAGAAGAGATAAACAATGCAATTGATTTTATAAATCAAGGCACTAAACCAGTTGATTTTATTGCTAAAGATTACAAAAAAAATATTTCTTGCAGTAAAAAAATTATTTTAATTGGCATAGCTATTGTGATAATTTTCTGTTTAATATTAGGATTTTTCTTATATCCAAGAGAAATTAGTTTTGAAAAAGAATTTAGTCTGGGTGATTTGCAAATGGAGAGTATGTCCTTATCACCAGGCGGTGGCCCAACAATTGAGGGAAGATATATTAGCTTAGTAAGCATAGGGGAAAATGATGAGATTACAATAGAGGTTGATGGGGTGTCAGAAACAATAGAGCATTCATCCAAAAAAGTAATTAATGGCGTTGAGATTGAGAATGTTGAAATAGAAGATAATGGGTTGGCCAAAATAAAAATCAAAATTATTGAGCCAAAAAACGAGGATGATAACAACAATAAAAAAATTTCTCAGGAAGATAACAATAAAGTTGATGAAATTGATTGCAACGAGGATTTTGATTGCTTTGTAGATGCTTCTGAAGACTGCAATCCGGCCAAACTAAAACATAGTCTTACTCTTAATCTCTTTGGAGTTGAACAAACCACTTCAAAAACATATAAAATACTTGGAACAGAATCAGATAAATGTATCTTTTTCCTAAGAACAGACAGTATTGATTTAAATTTCCCTGAAGACGCAGAGGTATCGCAGGAAGCAATTGATGAACAAAAAGAGATGTATGATGCACTTGAAGACAGAGAAGGAACCTGCAAGTTTGAAACAAAGGATTTAACAGATATGCTAAAAAGATGGAAACAAGGAAATTTTGATTCTGGAGAGATTTCATGCGGTTTTAAATCAGATGGAAAAACAGAGTGCACTACCAAGGGCGGTGATTTTGGTGTTGCAGAATGCCAGGGAACTTATTTTATCATTGATTTGTGCATTGATGATGGGAAATGCCCTCCAGGATGCTCTGCAGAAACTGATAACGACTGTTAGCATATAAATTCCCCAAGATTTAAATATATAATAGTTTTCTTGATTGATGTTCAAGGGTGATAAGATGAATTTTATAAAAAATATTTATGAGAAAAACATTGATGAAAAAATCCATCAGAAGTTTATAAGGTACAGCACAGGGGAGTTTGAAAAAGAGGAGTTTATAATAAAAAAAGGCTCTTCATTTGTGCAGATAAAAGCCGGCTTTGAATACCTTGATGTTATGTTTGATTTGATAGCCCCATTAGTTAAAGAAGATGTCTCATTAAATGGTGTAATTATAACAAAAAACAAAATAATCAATGAGCTTAATGAATTTGGGATTGAGCCAAAAAAAGTTAGTGGAAAAAAATACACAATACAAGAGACTATGACAAGTGATAAATTCAAGGATTTTGTAAATAAGTTTAATTCGTGCTTTTTGCTTTTGAAAGTAAAATCAGGAAAATACAGCATCTCAGTGAAAAAATCAATTCCAAAGCCAGGAAAAACTGTTGAAAAGTTTGTAACAGCAAAGTTTGACTTAAAAGATTTGGATTTGATAAAAAAAGAGTTTTTATTTGATGTAGATGTTGATAATTTCAAGGATATCTCAATAAAGCACACTTATGTTATTGATGAAATAATAATACCAGATGAATTCAGGAATAAGCCTGAGGAAGCAAGGCTTAATGCAAAACGAAAAGGCAGGATAATAAGAAAAATAGATATAGATGGCAAAACAGAGGAAAAAGAGATAGAGCTTCTTGCCTGATTATTCCTTAAAGAATATTGCATTCAGAAAATTATTTAAAGAAAGTTGCCAAAAAATCATAAAATGAGTGAAAAAACCAAAAATAGAATACTTGTAACAAGCGCACTGCCTTATGTAAACAATGTTCCACACTTGGGCAATATGGTTTGTGTGATAAGTGCTGATGTATACACAAGATTTCTTCGACTTAGAGGAATTGATGTAATTTCTGTGCTTGGCACAGATGAGCATGGAACAACAACAGAAACAAAAGCAATAGAAGAAGGAATAACACCAAAGCAAGTATGTGAGAAATACTTTAAGATACACAAGAAGATTTATGACTGGTTTGAAAGCTCATTTGACTGCTTTGGCAGGACTTCATCAAGAGAAAACTATGAAATAACAAAAGATATATTCAAAAAATTAAATGAAAATAAATTTATCAAAAAAGATATTTTAACTCAGGCATACTGCCCAAAATGCAGGAAATTCCTTGCAGACAGGTTTGTTGAGGGTGTATGCCCAAAATGCGGCTACAAGGATGCACGCGGAGACCAGTGCGAGAACTGCGGAGCTTTATTGAATGCAACTGAGCTTATTGATGCAAAATGCAAAATCTGCGGAACAAAACCAATTACAAAAGAGAGTGAGCATCTTTTCATTGACCTTCCAAAACTTGCTCCAATGCTTGAGAAATGGATTAAAAAACAATCTGTAAAAGGCAGATGGTCGCAGAATGCAAAAACAATGACAGATGCATGGCTAAGGGATGGCTTAAGGCCAAGATGCATAACCCGCGACTTAAAATGGGGAATCCCAGTGCCGTTAAAAGGCTTTGAAAAAAAGGTTTTCTATTCATGGTTTGACGCCCCTATTGGATATATTGCAATAACAAAAGAATGCAGAAAAGACTGGAAAAAGTGGTGGTTTGGAAAGGATGTTAAATTAGTTCAGTTCATGGGAAAGGATAACATACCATTTCATACTGTTATTTTTCCTGCATCATTAATTGGAACAAAAGAAGATTATATTTTATTGGACAGGATTTCATCTAATGAATACATAAACTATGAAGGAGGACAATTCTCAAAAAGCAGGAACCTTGGTGTTTTTGGTGATGATGCAATTAAAACAGGAATTAAAGCAGATGTATGGAGATATTATATAATGGTTAATCGTCCAGAGAAATCGGACACAGACTTTTCATGGGATGACTTCCAGAGCAAGATAAATAATGAGCTTGTCGCTAACCTTGGAAATTTCATAAACAGGGCAATTTCATTTATTAACCAATTTTATAAATCAGAGGTTCCAGAAGCAAAGCCAGACAAAAAACATGAAAAATTGACTAAAGAAATCAATAATGAGATTAAAAAAATAACAGGGCTTCTTGATGATATCCAGCTTAAAGATGCATTAAAAAATATAATGCATATTTCAAAAATTGGAAACCAGTATTTTCAGGAAACAGAGCCATGGAAAGCAATAAATGAAAACAGGCAAAAAGCAGAAACATGCCTTGCAATATGCGCAAACATGGCAAAGGATTTGTCAATATTGATAAGGCCTTACATGCCTGAAACATCATCAAAAATCTGCAAACAGCTTAACATAAAAGAGCTTGACTGGAAAGAGCTTGGAAAACTTTCTCTTAAAAAAGGACATAAAATCAATAAAGCTGAGCCATTATTCACTAAACTTGAGGATAAAGATGTTGAAAAATTCAAAAAATTATTTGGAGGGAAGAAAGTGGAGGAAAAAAGAGAAGAAAATATCAAAGATATTTTTTCAAAGCTTGACTTAAAGGTTGCAAAGATTATTTCTGTTGAAGATCATCCTGATGCTGACAAACTAATTGTGATGAAAATTGATTTAGGAAAAGAGGAAAAACAGATTGTTGCTGGAATAAAAGAGAACTATTCAAAGGAAGAGCTTCAGGATAGAAACATAGTTGTTGTAACAAACCTTAAGCCAGCAAAATTAAGAGGCATTGAAAGCAATGGCATGCTATTGGCTGCTGTAGAAGAAAAACATGGCAAAGAAAATGTAAAGCTTCTTTCAGCAGAAAACAGCAGCCCTGGTGATGATGTTTTTATTGAAGGAATTAAAAAAGAGCCAAAAGAAGTTGTTGAGTTCAATGAATTCAGGGAAATAGAAATGAGAACAGACGCAAATGGCCATGTTCTCTATAATGGAAGGCCACTCAAAACACAAAAAGAAGAAATAACAGTAGAAGGCGTTAAAGAAAACACACTTGTAAGTTAATTCTTTGCTTTTTTTATTTGTCAATAGAAAAAACAAAAGTTTTATATATATAATAAGAGAAGAAAAACAATAGAGTGAATATGTTGAAGAAGAGAGGGCAGATAAGTGTATTTATAATAATAGGAATAATTATTGTTCTGGTTCTTGGTTTGGCTTTCTATCTTAGGGCAAGGGCTCATAGGATAGAGGGTGTTGAACCAATAGTTGAAGAAATACCAACACAATTGCACCCAATAAAAATATTTATTGAGCAATGCATTGACAGGACAGCAACTGATGCAGTAATTCTTATTGGTGAATCAGGCGGCTATACAGATATTTCTGATTTTGGGATTACGCACACAGCTGATCCAACTATATCACAAGCAGTTGAATTCTCGCCAGAAAGCTCTATGAATGTTGCATACTGGTGGTATTTGAAAAGCAGTAATGACTGCTCAGGAAACTGCGAGTTTTCATCAGAGATGCCTGACCTAAAGAGCGAGATGAAAAAAGGTTCAGAGCGTTCTTTTATGGACTCTTCAATAGAAGCCCAGATAGACCAATATGTTAATGCAAACCTAAACAAATGCCTCAATGATTTCAGGGATTTTAAAGACCAGGGATTTGAAGTAAGAGAATTAGGAAAAATAACAACTACAACAATTATAAGACAGGATGATGTTCTTGTTTCAGTTAATTATCCTCTTGAAATAGCAAAAGATAAGGTAAAGTCAAAGGCATCTAGCTTCTTCACAACAATTCCTGTGAATCTAAAAAATGTTTATGAGCTTGCATTCATGATAACAAGCGATGAGATAAACTACAACTTTTTGGAGCGAAACACCCTTAATCTGATAGCCGGGTTCTCAGAAATAAATAATGAGAAACTCCCTCCAATGGCTGGCTCTAAGTTTGAGTTAAGCTCCCCTGTATACTGGACAAAGCCGGATGTAAAAACAAAACTTGAGGCAATGCTTATGAGCTATGTTCCTCTTCTTCAGGTTGAGGATACACTGAACTATAGAAAAAGAATGTTTGATGACAGCATAAAACAAAGGGTTTACAGCCAGATGGACATTCCATCATATGGATATTCTTACAAAAAGCTTGGAGTTGATTTTAGGTATTTGGGTTGGTGGCCTATTTATTTTGACATTAACACTAAATCAGGAATTATAATGCCTGAATCTGCATCAACAAATATTCTGCCTTTGGATATAGGAATCCAAAGATATAATTTTCTTTATGATATATCTTACCCTGTTGTTATAACAATAAACAGCCCTGAATCATTCCATGGAAAGGGTTATTCATTTAGATTTGCACTTGAGGCAAACATAAGAAATAATGAGGCCATTAACTCATCATTTGTATCTTTAGAAGGAAAATCTGCTGAAGCCTCTATGTTTTGTGACATTAACAAAAGAAACAGCGGCAATATAAAAATAACGACCGCAGATGCACAAACAAATGAAGCCTTAAATAATGTTATGATATATTACAGCTGTGGTGATGAATCATGCTTCATTGGAGAAACAGAGATGAAAGAAGATAAAGCTGTCTTGGAAACAAAATTCCCTATTTGTGCAGGCGGAAAAATCACTTTTACAAAGCCTGATTTCCTTGGATATTCAGAATTTTTAAGCACAGAAGTTGATAAAGATATTAATTTGCCATTAACAAAACTTGAGCCATTTGTATATAAGAATATTGAAATAAAGAAGAAGAAAATAATAAAAGGGGATGATGGCTGGACTTTCAGTAATAATGCTTTTGGCTTGTCAGGCAAGGAGCAGGCAATATTAACACTTGAAAGGATTGGCAAGGATGGTGATGAAGAGTTTTCAACAGCAGCTCAATATACTGGCGGCCAGGATGAGCCATCTGAACTGAGGATTGTTCCTGGAAAATACAAAGCCAATATCCAGCTTATTTTAAATGAAAAAATTGTGATACCAGAAGAGAAAAAGATGTTATTATTTTTCCAAATCGCTACCCTTCCAGAGATTGAGTTAGAGCCATTCCCTGCAGGCGGACTTGTATTTGATGAAACCATTGCCTGGAATGCAGGAGATATAACAAATTATGATAATATAGAATTTTATTCATTGTATATAGATATTCCAAGCATTCCAGAGAGTGAAAGAAAGCATGATGATATGGATGAGATGAATAAAATAGAAGAATATTCAAAAAATTACAGGGCAAGCCTAGAGCCGGTGTTAAGATGAAGGAAAAGATAACTGCATTGTTTATGGTATGCATGATAATTGCACTTCCAGTATACAGTGCAAGTGTTTTTGCTGGAATAAACAATGTTGGAATTTTTGGCAAGGATGAGGTAGAAGGCTACAGAAAAGAAAGCGATTTAACATATGTTAAGGCAGATGTTTCTATTTCAGGGGATGATAACATATTACCTAATCAAATCTTTTTCAATGATATTAAATTTAACAACTGCAGGGCATCTGAAGATTACTTTACATGCATCCTAGGCATCAACAAAAACACATTAGAGGCAAAAACACATTCCTTTACAATAAAACTAAAAGATGATTCTGAGAATATTGTTGACACATATGCAGGCACATTTGTTGTTGATGGAAAAGCCCCGACAATAGATTCATTCAGCATAATACCCAAGGTAACAAAAAAAGGAAACCTAACTGTAAAATATAGTGTAAGGGATTATGCTTATGATACAAGCCTTGGCTCTGGATTAAGCAAAATAGTTATCTGCAAGGATGATATGGCAACTGTTGTTAAGGAAATAAAGATCAATGGTTCATCATGCCTTGATTCAAGAGAGCTTTCTTTTAAAACATCTGATTTTGTTTCGTCAACAGGCTCTGCTGATGTTTGTATCATAGCATATGACATGCTTAACCAGGTTTCAGAGCTTAAATGCGAAAAACTAATTGTTGATGAAACCAAGCCAGAGATTGAAAAAAATTCATTGGAGATTGTTGATAACCAAGGAAATGAAATTAATTATATATCAACAAAACCAAAATCAGCAATTGTGAGTGTTAAAATAAAGGATGATTCTCTTAAAAAGGTTACAGCTGACTTATCAGAGCTTAACAAGGATATTTCTTCTTATAGTAATATGGAAGCAGTATGCATTAAAGATGATGGTGTTTATGAATGCGCATGGCTTGTCACAATAAAGCTATCTGACTCTGGAAAGGTAAATATAAAGATAAATGCAGAGGATGGTGTTGGAAATAGTGTTGAAAAAAGCTTAAGCCACACATTCAAGTTTGACAATAAAGCTCCTGTTGTAAAATCAATGAAGAATGCAAAGGGAGAATATGATAACATAAAATATGTTGGAAAAAATAATGAGCTTGTTGCTGAGATTGAGGAAAAGGATTCTGGCTTTAACCTAAAAAAGATTTGGCTTTTGGTTGGTGGTGAGAAAATACAGGCAGATAGCTGCAGCGAGAGTAGTGGAGACTGGAAATGCAGCTTTGATAATATTGGTTTTAATGTAGCAGACGGATCATCTGTAAAGGTATTTATCAGCCCCAACTCAGAGGATGATGCTGGAAACAGCATTGATCCTGACAACAGCGTGCTTTCAGAAACATTTATTCTTGACAGCAAGGCTCCTGTCTTAATAGAAGAGATAGAAATTAAGTCTTTAACTAATAGAACATACAGCCAGGATGATATATTATCAGGAGACAAATTACATATTAAGGCTGTTCTCAAGGATAAAACATCTTTAACAGCAAGTGCTGATTTATCAGCCATTGGTTTAGGCAAGGATGAAAAAACCTCATGCACAAAAAATGAAACCAATTGGGTTTGTGAATGGACAACAACAGAGGTTGCCTCAGGACCGCTTGAAGGTGTTTTAAAATTTAAGTTTATTGATTTTGTTGAAAACAAAGCTGAAAAAAATATTAATATCAAGGTTTTAGGGGTAAGTGATGAGGAAAACCCAAATTACTGGAAAATCGATAGTATGGAAAAAATGCCTCTTGCAATTGACAGGCAGACAACAGAGCTAATAAATCAAAAAACATATGTTCATCTCACTTTAAAGCCAATAAGCCCTGCTGCAAACCCTTCTATAGCTGCTCTTGGACTTGATTGCAAAGGGGACATGGGTTATATTGATGATTATGAGCTAATAAATGAAAAATCTAATGATCCATATATTGTTATTACATTAAAGCAGGAAAGCATGCCTAATGTATCATTATCATTTAACTGCAGTTTATTGATTATATCAAGAGTTGGGGATTTGATTATACAAAACACAGAAAAAGAGCCTGTTGACATTACAATAGATTTCTATAATATGCCTCTTGGAGAGCTAAGCCAGAATGTTAAGGATAAGATAAAAGATGCACAGGACAGCTGGCTTGTAAAGCAGGAATGGATAACAACACTGGAAAAAATATTAAATGTTCTGGAAAAATTATGTAAACTAATTCAGACATTTGGCAAAATAAACGAGGTAATTGCTGATATTGAGCTGCTGGCTTCTGCATTTGAATGGACTGGCTTTGTAGAAACTATTCGTCCTATTGCTGAAACTACTGACAAAACATATAAACAGGTTCTTGAATATACAGAAAAATATTGCAAATACATATCATGTGATACAACAATTTGGGGCGGCTGGTATGATGACTTCTCAAGCAAGAACACCCCTGAAATTTTTAAGGAAATGAGATTTAGCGGGGTATTTTGGCCTACAAGCCCAAAAGACAGCATTGTATTGAGCCTTGCAACAGGATGCATTCCTGGAATAATACATGGACTGCAAAAAAGAAGGCAGGTAGAATGTTATTATGTATTATGCCTTAAAAAAGCAGCTGATGAGGGAATTCCATTGTCTGTTTGTGACGAGCAGAAGGCATATCTTGAATGTGTGTTTATATATGGCGAAATATTCCAGGTAATACCATTTGCAGGATTTTTCAAGGGATTGGCAGAACAATTCAGTATGATAGTTTCAGACCCATTAGGGCTTATATTCGGAGGGCTTAACTTTTACTGTGAAATTCAGCCAACAATGGCTGGCCATGCTGTTTGTGTGATAGGCCATTTAGTGCCAACCTTAGCATCCATTGCTGAAGACATAATAGGATTTGCTGATACAGAAAGCTGGTGGATTAGCGGCGATGTCTGCGAAGAAGCGCTAAAACCAATGTCTGAAACAACAGAAGAAGACACAGAAGAAACAGATGAAGAAGAAGATGAGGAAGAATAAAAACAAACAAATAAAGATGAAAAAAGGAAAAAACTTGATAATTTTAACAACTGTAATGCTTGTTTTGATAACTATAAGTATTGGCAGAATAGTTAAAGCAGAAGATACTCTTCCAAAAATAGTAGAAGGCAGTGAAGAAACAATAGATGGGGTAACTTATGTTACTTTAGAGTGCGAAGGAGTTACTCTAGGTAGTAAAACATCTCTAAGAATTGCAAAAGATATGTTAGATACTTTAGACTGGAAATCATTCAGAAATGTAAAACAAGAGGTATTGAACATTAATCAGGAGGGTTATATTCCAGGTGATATTAAATTTAAAGTTACTGATAAAGATTCCCAAGAGGTTTATTCTTATGAATTAGGGTATACTTCAAAGTATGGCCCACTGGAAGAAAGAAAAATAGAAAAAAACACAGAAAACATTAAAATAGGGGTTGAAACAATAGAAATTTGGTCTAATAACAATTTAGTTGAGTTTTCTGATAAAATGGACTTGGCTGATGAGAACAAGATAAAAATCAGTGAAAAAATGAGTGTTAAAAAGGTTGTTAGTTATGAACAAGGCACTAATTATTTGGATGTTATTATAGAAAAAGATGGATCTTTAGTAGAAGGCAAATTAAAAAATTTAGATGTACAAACTAATAAATATATTGTAATGTTTGAAAGTAAAGATAATTCATTCATATTAAAAGAATTTGTAGAAAGTGGTTTAGGAAGTACAATCATAGAAGTTGGTTTAAAGGGAGATGAAATAACTTATGTTAAGAAGGATGATGGTGAAAAAATAAATCTTCAGGGATTAGACATTGAAGAGGTTGGTTATAATTTTATAGACAATAAGATTACTGGAGAAATCGATGGAAAAATAGGTCTTATAACAATCTCAGATGAAAGTGGAGAGGGCAAATATACTATTAAGAGTGGTATACAAGATTTAACAACAATAGAAATATTAGGAGATGGAAGTATACAAAAAATTCAAAGAAAAGAAAAAACAATAACTTCAACTTCAAGTGATGAAGAAAAAACAATATCTGAAAGAATATGGATAGATGAAAATTTAATTTATACAGAGATAAATGGTGTGGCTTCATATATTCCTATTGAATTTGGCATTAAAGAGATTAAATCTTATAATGATGATGGTAGTTTGAATGTGGTTCTTGATAATAAAATTGAAGGAACCTTAAGTAAGGATGGAAAAACATATATCAGTGATGATGAGTTATATTCTCTTGAAGACTTAGGAGATAATCAAATTAGGGAAACAACCATTGATCCAAAAACAAGGATAGAAACTGTGATTCTTTGGGAGAATAATAACATATTTTTCTACAAAAAGGGAGATATTGGATTGAGTTTTCATGAAGATATGCAAGTTAAAAGTGTTGATGTTGATTCAGAAGGGAATTTAATTGCAACGCTTTCAGATGAAAAAAAATACAAAGTTGAAGATGAGGGTAAAAAACTTGTAAGCATTAATGGCTTATTGAAAATAGAAGCAATAAAAAACCCTGATGGTAGTACAACTATCCGAAAAACAAGTATAGACCGCACAACATTAGAGGAAACAATCTTAGAATTAAAAGATGGCAAAGTTATTTTGTATAGTGACAAGGATGGTGAAGTGAAACTTGATACTCCAGTTAATCCTAATTTAGTAGAAGGAATTGTTGAAGCTGAAAGAGAAGGTAATGAAATAGAGATAGCTAAAAATGGTGAAAGTTATGAAATTCTTGGTGGACCACCTCCAATTGAAGAAGTACCAATACAAAAAGAAATTAAAGCCCCAGTTAGTTGGAAAATAATTGATAGTGATATAGATGAAGGTACAACCACAATAACATATGGAGATGGAAAATCTGTTACAATGCGTACAGAAATGCTTAATACTATAGCACCGGAATTAAACATGATAGAAGATTTTGATGAAATTAAAGTTGAGGGAAACACACTTACATACACAACAAAAGGCGATGATTCTTATAACGCAGTAATTGAATTTAATGATGACGGCACAAAAAAGTCAAAAACTTACACTAAGAAAAATTCAGAGGGATTAATCACAAAGCAAACAATTTACGAATTTGATGAAAATGGCGAAGTAAAATTAAAAACTCATCTTGAACTAAATGAAGATGGCACATACACAAAAACAGTAACAGATAAAGATGGAAAATCACTAATTCAGTTAGAAACTGAAATTTCTGGTGAAGTGAAATTGGGTGCTGGCATATCTGCAGAAGTTCCTGTTTCTATTAATATAGATGAGATTTGGTCAAATAAGATGGGCATAAAGCTAAAAAATGTTTATTATGATGAAGGTGGAGTATTGTATGCAACACTTGAAGATGGAAGCAAAGGAATTCTATTAGAAAAGGAAAAGAAATTCATTTATGACTCTCCAGAAGGTGTTGAACATACATTGCAGGCATTAGAAGGGGGAAGCTTGCTGGAATACTATAAGGATGAATCAGAAGATTATGGAACAATAAAAATATCAATTGACAAAAAAATTGGTGACAAAATTGAAAAGGAAACCATAATCTTTGAGGGCATTTATGATGAAGATAAGAAGATAATAAAGAAAGGAAAAGAAATAATCGCAGAGATAGATGAAGATGGAAGAATACTAACAGACTTCAACAAAAAGGGAGAAGCACAAACAATCCACTATCCAGCAAGTAATAAGTTTTTTGGAACTTATGCTTTTGGAAAGGTACAAAACGATAAATCTGAAAAAATATTCCTGCCAGGATATGTTCCACTTGCTTTTAAGACAGAGTCAGGAAATCTTGTAATAATTACAACAGACGAAGATGGGAATCGTATATATACTGATGCTAATGGAAATGAATTAAATGAAAATAGTGCTGGTGTTAAAGAAGCAAAAGCAATGGTCACAAAATCATTGATAGGCCCGGCATTTTATGCTGCTGTTGAGGGAGCACGTGGCGGAATAGCACTTTCAAACCTTCTTAACAGCTGGCTTGATATTGATTTTATAACAAACTGGAGAAAGAAGAGTGATGAGTTCTTCTCACAGACTGTTATTGGAAGAATAATAAGCGGAAAATGGGAAGAGAGCATATGTCATTACCATATTGAAAAAATACCTGATAGTGTTGCTGTTGTAAATATAAACGGAGATATGGGATTCGCAGCACATGTTGAAGGCGAAAGAAGCGCTGCAATAACAACAAGCAATGAAACATTATATTTCTATAAAATAACCTTTGGAGTTAATCCTTATGGCATGGGAAACATCACATTTGAGCTTTTGATAGATGGAAATAAAGCTGACCTTGATGGAGATGGAACAGCTGACAAAATAAAGCTTGAATCAGATGAAACATACAGCGGAACAGGAAAAAATGCAGTTGTAAGATATAAGCCAGAAATATATGAAGAGGTATGCCTCAAATTCTACAATACAGAAAACTTAAATGTAGAATTCAGGAACTCTCTTAAGGATAATAAGCTATGCAACAAGATAGTTGAGGTTGACTTAAGCTCTGTTGAAATTTCAGAACCAGCCAGCTTAACAACTGTTTCCAGCACATCAACTGGCCAGCCAGGATGGTAAAATGACTTACTTAAATAATCAAATAAACCTATTTAAAAAAAGCTTTAAACTTGACAAGAAAAGGTTTGGGTTGGTATGGCTCTTTGATTTTATTTTTGTTATAGTTTCAGGGGTTGCACTGTTTTTATGGATATTATGGTTAAACAGTTCTGCTTCAAAAATACAGGGGCTGGATTTAACAGTAGTTAATGAAAATTTGGTTCAGGAGCTTGCTGCACTGAAAAGCTTCTATTATGGAATATTAATCTGTTCATTGCTGTTAATCATATTTCTATTTTTTGCCTGGTCTTTTTTTCAGGGTTTTATATGGAATACAATACTTAAAAAGAAATTTGATTTGGATTATTTCAAGAAATTCCTATTGTTAAACCTGGCTTGCATTCCATTATCAATAATCCTGTTTTTCATAGCAGCAATCTGCATTGGATTTTTTAACTCAATATTCTTGTTTTTTTCAACGACTGGACTTAACACAAGCATTGTTATGTTCATATTATTAATTTTATTTGCTTTTATCTTTCTGCCAATAATGCTTTATCTGATTAACTTTATATTAATCTTATATTTTTATTTTACAAAGAAAAACAAAATACTGGATTCTTTTAAAAATACATTCAACATTGCAGTTAAAAAAATCCATTTGTTGTATATTCCCTGCTTGATAATGAGCCTTGTCTTTGTTTTGTTATCTGTAATTACAATTCCGCTTAACATTTTCCCAGAATGGCTTACCTCATTATTTTCATTAATTTTCCTGATTTTTTACGCAGCGTGGATAAGATTTTATATTGCTGCTGTTATAGCAAAATCATAGAGAATTCACCGCAAGATTTAAATATACTTTATTATAGAGTATTCTTAGAGGGATTATGAAAAAAAGAGGTCAGGTAACAGTATTTGTAATAGCCGGGATTCTTATTCTCCTTGTATTCTTGCTTTTCTTTTATATTAGAAACGAGATAATGCCTAAATTTACTCCAGAGGTTGTTGTGCCGCAGGAGATTGCACCTTTAAAAAGTTATGTTGAAGACTGTATTTATAATATAGGGGAAGATGCTGTAATAAGGCTTGGAATGCAGTCAGGGTATGTTGAAATACCAGAAGAAATAGCTATGAATCCTCAAGCTTATATTAGTGTTGGAGGGCCAATAAAGCTGCCATATTGGTATCTTAATGGGATTGATACCTCACCAAAACTAAGCGATATACAATCTCAAATATCTGACTATGTTTCAGAAAACCTTAAATCCTGCCTAAAGAATTTCTCTGACTTTGATGAGTTTATCATAGAAGAAAAGGGAGATATAAATACAAAAACAGTAATAGCAGAGGAAGAGGTTATTATAACAACAGATTATCTGCTTGTTATCAAGAACAGGAAAGGCGACAAGATAACTGAATGGTCTTTATACACAACCTCTGTTCCTGTAAGGCTTAAGAGAATTTACAGGCTTGCAAAGGGAATAATGAATGCAGAAAACAAGGACATGTTCCTTGAAAAAACAACAATTGATCTTATGGCACTTGATCCTGAAATCCCATTCACAGATCTGGTTTTCTCATGCAAAAGACTTGAGTGGAGCAAGCTGGAGATTGAGCAGGCTGTTAAAGAGTTATTATATTATAATTTGCCAAAGATAAGGATTGACAAAACAGATTATATTCCATTTTTATATGACCCTATTATATACAAAAAATTCCAGAGAATAGATATTGAAAAAGACCCAATGCCAAAGGACATACCAGATGATATTTATGAATACAATCATTTTTTCTGGGCACCTGTTAGTGAAAACTTTGAGGATATGAAAGCAGGAATAAGATACATGAAAGACTGGGGGCTTGAGTTGTATGCAAGGCCAAGCGATGGAGATGTTATGAAGTCTAATATGGTTGAGGGAGCTCCAAAATACCTCAGCATGTTCTGCATAAATATGTATCATTTTACATATGATGTTATTTATCCTGTTGAGATAGCAATAAGGGATGAAAAATCATTTAATAACAGAGGATATGTTTTCAGGTTTGCATTTCCAGTTTTAATTAACCATAATCAGGGCGACAGGTCTGAGTTTGGAATAACAAAGCTTACTCCTTACCAGGATGAAGGATTCTGTGATGAATTAACAGAAGAGGATTATATTATCAATGTGAGAGACTCAAGGACAAAAGACGATATAAATAATGTGAGCATTTCATTTAACTGCATAAAGTATCAATGCAATTTAGGCTTTACAAAGCCAGAGGCAAACAGGCACAGGCTTAAAACAAAACTTCCTTCAGCATGCATTAATGGGATAGTAATAGCAGAAAAACAGGGATTTTTAAGGGCAGAAAAGCAGGTTATTGATGAAAAGAAGGATATTTTAATTATGATGGATCCATTGAAAAGCTTTGATTTTAGTGTTATGAAAGTGGACAGCACAGGATATAAAGAAGGCTTGGGTATAGATGAAAAAGCAGCTATATACATCAAATCATTAAACAACAGTAATGATGTGTTTAGAACATATCCTGCAGAAGATGGAATGGAAGAAATAGAGTTAATTGAAAATGACGCCAGCTATTATCTTGAGATTTTCCTTATGAAAGGTAATGATCTTACAGGAGGCTTTAAGGCAGACTGGAAACTAAGTTACAATGAGATTGTTGGTAAGGATAAAATAATATTTTATGTTTATGACAGGGGTGTTGCTAAAACAGATGATGAGAAGGTAAATATGATAAAGTTCTTAAATGAGAACTCAAATAATATTGATTTAATGCCAAAATTTGAATGATGTTATGATGAAAGACATAAAACTAAAGTTTATAGCAATCAGCTGCATATTGCTTATATTGTTTATGCCTGTTTATACTGCAAGGGTTTTTGCACAGGATGAACAAAATGAAAATAATGAAATTATTGTGGACAATACTCCACCGTCGATAAACATAGAAAAACCTCCTGAAAAGGTTACTGAGCCATTCCTTGACATCAAGGGAACAACCAATGAGCCAGTAGTAATTGAAGTTACTCTTAATTCCAATTATTACGGAACAGCAAGCTCAACTGAAGATAATATAATTTCAATAGGCATGACACTGGCAGAAGGGGAAAACAAGATAGTCATTAACTCAACAGATGCTGGCGGAAATTCAGTTATAAATAAGTTTGATGTATTCTGCGATTCAGAACCCCCTCAAATAATTTATCATAATCTATATGAGCTAAGCCCTGCATACACAGCAAAGCAAACAGTTAAAGGGCAGGTTAATAAGCCAGATATAAATATAGATGTCTTTGTTAATGATAAAAATAAATATTCTGGAAAATCTGATTCTGATGGTAATTTTGAAATTAAAATAAACTTAGATAAAAGCATTAAAATAGGTGTAACATACAAGAGCATAACTGTTGGGACACAGGAAGGAAATGCATGGGAAAACAAGATAAAAATAGTTGCAACAGATGATTATGGCAGAGAAGCAACTGTTGAGGATGTTATTATATATACTCTTTGCGGCTATGGCTCTGACTGGGATGTAAAAACAGACAAGATAACTCCAGATGTTATAATACCAGAGCATTTAATACAGGGAATAGCACAGTTCAGCTTCCCTATTAATCTGACATACAGAGGAAGATCTGATCCTAGCGAGGTTGCTTTAACAAGCGAACCCCAACTTACAAGCTATGAATTAAGTTCATCATCAATGGAAAAGTTTCAGGATGAGCTATTTCCTGGCTCTGCAATGGGCTACTGGGATGATGATTATACTCATGGATATTTTATTGTAAATTTAAATCCTTGGCCTTATACAAAAGAAGAACTTAATAACCTTAGTTTTATAAAAATACCACTAAGGCTTGATATATACTATGAATATGAGGATATGAATGGTGATATTGTTGAAAACACGCAGAGGAACTGCTGGACAATCAGCATAATGGTTGATAAAGAGATTCCTCTTGACAAGATTCCAAAAGAATTGCTAAATGCAACAATAAATCTCTTAAATTCCACTATAAACCTTATTGATGGAATAAAGAAACCGGTTGATATTGTTAAAAAATATACTTTTATTGGATGTTTGGGCTCATGGCTTGTTCACCTCTTTAAATCAGCAAGTGTTGAATTCTCATGTGTTAGTGTAAAAGAAGAAGCAAAGAAGGCATTAATAAATGGTGATGACACATGTTCTAAACCGTCTGAACAAGATGAAAGTGGCAAGCTTATTGAGTTTGATTGTGATTCCTGCCTTCAATCATTGAAAAGTTTGAGAGAGTTTGAAAAAACAAGGAACTGGATATGTGACAGAATATTCTGCCCAAGCGTGCCTTCTCTTGATTATCACAAGGAAAGTTATAAGGATAGCATAACCGATGTAAACCTTTGTAAGGGAATTCCGGGCATAGAGGAAAGTTTTGAAGGGAAAAGTTCAGAAGAATGCGAAGAGGAATATAAGAGGGCATGGGACTCTGCATTCATGACCCTTGATGAATGGGAAAGAGCCTCAACAACTGAGGAAGAAAGAGAGGAAAGCTTCTTTGACAAGATATCAGAGGGCCTTGCATTCTGCGAAAAAGTAAAAGAGCAGGAAGTAACTATTGTAACAGTTGGCTCTGGAAGCAAACAAGAAGTTTATTTAGTTTATCCTGATGGAAGTGTTTGTATTGGTGAACCATCAAAAGTAGAAAAAGGGTCAGAAACACCAGAAGGAACTATTTCAGTTGGTGAGGGTGACAGCCAATCATTTTATAGGTGCAATGAAGAGGATTTCTTGCCGCTGAATGAGGAAGGATATTATATATATACATTTTTTGACTATAAATATTATACACATAAAAATGGTAGTAAATTTAGATATAATGAAACAGTAAAGAAAGAAAACATAAAAAAAATACCCTCTGATGTCCAATCAAAGAGAGGCATTGAAGGAAAAAATAATTATATTCTTGATCCAACCTCTGACTTTATAAGGTCTGTGCAGGCCGTATGTTTGCCTGCTGTTTCTGGATGGCTTAATTTATGGAAACAGATTCTTGAAGCTGTGAAGCAGTGCTTTGAAACAATAATGATAACTGGCCAGGGAAGTGCTGGTGTATGCAAGGCAGTGCTTACAACCTATGTATGTGACATAATTTATGATGTCATAAGATGCACAGGAGAATCATTTGCATTTGGAGCAGGTGAAGAAATCTCAGGAGGCCTTGTAGGAGTAATGCAAAAAATATCAACTGCTGGAAAAAATGTTGCTGATTCTGTTTCTTCAAGATATGGACAGACTGGCATGTACAACACAATGTTCAATGAAAGGAAAATTATACATTCTGTATGCTTAGTTGCATTTACAGGAGACTGGGGCGAGTTTGATCTTGATACAATACTAAGTGCAGAGGTTGGAATGCCTACATTGGGAAGCGAGGGCTTCTTGTATCCAACAACAAGGAGGTTTATGGGCTCTAACCCACTTGATTATGGAAGAACAACCTATATATATCATATTGGTGCAGGCATTATTGCAGGAGCAGACCTTAACTATAAGGTTTATCTGCAATGCTCAAATGATAATTCATGTCCAGAAGGAAGATGCGACTGCTTTTACAGGGGCAAGGAAGAGATATATAATGTTGATTCAGGCAGTTTAAGTGCAGGCGACCTTTATAGTGATGAGTTTTATATTGATACTCCTGATTTTTCTGTAAGATATGACAAAGCAGTTATTGAGTGGGACTGGATAGATAACAATAACCAATTACAGACAACAACAAAAGTCAGTGAAATAAAAGATATGGGTGAAAAGGCTCCTAGTGACTGCAAACTTGACTCAGCAAGTGGAGAGTTCAGGTGCAGCTATATAATTGGAAAATATGGTGAAGCAAGATTTGTGAGCATTGAACCATCAGATGAAAAACAAATAAAAAAAGGAGCTGTTAAAGAGCTTTATTCCATAGGTGAAACAATCAACTTTGATTTAGAAATAGAAATAAAAAAGCCGGAATCTGGATATCAGATACCCAAATACTTGATATGGAGGTTGACCGACACTAATAATAAGGAAATAGGAAGAGAAGAAATAAGAATACCAAAAGGTGATGGAATTTGGGGAGACACCCTCCCAGGATTTAAAATAGAAGATGTTTTTGGTACTGAGTCTAAGGACACAATTGATGTTGAGGTATTGAAAGGCTATGAAAATAAATTAGATGTAAATAAGGAATTAATTGGAGAACCAAAGGAAGATTTAACGTTTGCTATAATTTTTGCTGAAGAAAAATTTTATAAGATTTATTCTGTAAGTAAAAAAGGAGAAGATTGGACTATTGGCAAATATATAGATAAACCTCCGTATGATTCAAATGCAAGAATAATAGAATATAAAGATAAAGGAATTAAATTTGAACTAAACTCTAATCCAGACATAAAGAAAGGCGAGTATGCTGCTGTTATTATAGTCAAGAAAGCACAAAAGATAGAGGGATGTGTTGACGGAGAAGCAAAGTGGAAGATTAGGTTTGAACTTCTTCATTCTAAGAAAAAGCCTAATTATGAGGGCACAAGCCCTGCTGATTATGAATGCTGCGGCTCTTCAATAGAAAAAGAAGATATTGGGATTACAATAGACTGCGGCAGAGAGGCACATGATGAAGAAAAGCCATGTGAAACAAACAAATTAATTAATGAAGAATGTGATTGTAGTGGAAAACCATGTGGTAATGTTCAAGATTTAAATGAATGGAATATTTGTTGTGGAAATGGATTATGTATCAAAAATAATCAAATAGACAAAGAAGAAATAGATGGAACAAAAATAGATATAAGTTATGTTGAAAATTTATGTGAAAATTTAAAAAATGAAATTGAGGAGCCAGATTCTAATAACGGGATTCATTGATTCTTTTAATGCAATAAGAAAAAAGCCCCTTTATTTTATTGCTCAATTACTTATTGACCTTTTCTTTTTGTTTGTATTTTTTATTATTTATTACTTCTTTTTTGAGAATATTATGAATAAAGTAATTTCATTGCTCATGCTAACTGGAAAAGCATTGCAGGGTATTACACAGAACGAAATGTCATTGAATATTCTGGCCAATCAGCAGCAGATGAACTCTCTTATTATTAATATTGGCTTTTGGATATTTGGTCTTGCTGCTTTAACTTATTTTATTTATTGTCTATTCCAGGGAATAAACTGGTTTATTGCTCACAAAATGTTCAAAATAAAAACAAAGCCAGCAGACTATATTAAAAGGTTTTTTGCAGTTAATTTTGTTTGGTATTTGATGGTTGTGATAATCATTTATTTCTATGTAAAAGCAGTTATTTACACCCAGGTTTTAAGGAATCCATCAAATCTTGGAACTGTTAGCACATTTTCAGTTATTTTATTGATTGTCCTTTGTTATTTTGCATTTATATCCCATGCATTAATCAAAAAGCACTGTTTCCTTAAGTCAATAAAAGGGTCATTTTCTTTGGGTATTAAAGAATTTTTAACAATAGCTTCTATGTATATCTTGTTTATTTTGGGTTTTGCTCTTATTGATGTTCTGCTTAGGTTGTTATTTATGATAAGCACAACCCTTATGGTTATTGTTGGGATAATATTAATTTTCCCTTTTATAGCCTATGCAAGGCTTGTAATTATTTCTGTTATTGGAAATTTAATCAAAACAAAAAATAATTGAAAACAAAAACTTTTTATATAAACTGATTTCTAAAAGAACCATGGAAAACCCAGAAACAATTGAAAAACAGCCGTGCCCCATGTGCAAGACAAAAAATTTAACAATGATGGAAGGAGAGGTTGAGATTCCATTTTTTGGCAAGACCTTTATTTTCTCAATGACATGCTCCAACTGCAAGTATCATATTGCAGATGTTGAGGCAGCTGAGCAAAAAGAGCCAGTAAAGCAGACAATAGAAATAAGCTCTGAGGATGATATGAAGATAAGGGTTGTAAAGTCATCTCAGGCAATAGTAAAAATTCCCCATATTACAACAATTACACCCGGGCCAGCTTCAAACGGCTACATAACAAATATAGAAGGCATACTAAGAAGAGTCAAGCACCAGATTGAAACCCTTGCAGATGATACAGAAGACAAAGATAAAAAAAAGAAGGCAAGAAAACTTTTGAAAAAACTTAATAGGGTTATGTGGGGAGATGAAAAGCTTAAAATAACAATTGAAGATCCTTCTGGCAATTCTGCAATAATATCTGACAAAACACAGACAACAAAGTTAAAGGTCAAATAATTCTATATCTATTTTATAATAGTAACATTTTTATAGTTTGAATTTCATCTCTATATAAATGAAAGAGAATATTAAGATAGGAATTATTGGCGGCTCAGGAGTATATGACCCAAGACTAGTGAAAAATTCTAAGAAAATAAAGGTTCATACTCCTTTTGGCTTAACATCTGATTTAATAACAACCGGCTTTATTAAGGGAAGGCCTGTTGTTTTCATACCAAGGCACGGCTCACATCACACTATTAATCCCAGCAATGTTAATTACAGGGCAAATGTATATGCAATGAAAAAGCTCGGCGTAACACATATACTGGCGCCATCAGCTGTTGGCTCTTTAAATGAGGGCATGAAGCCAGGAGATTTTGTTTTCACAGACCAGTTCATTGACAGGACATATAAAAGAGAAACAACATTTTATACTGGCTCGCAGGTCTGCCATATTTCTGTAGCAGAGCCATGCTGCCCTGCTCTTAGAAAATTGCTTTCTGCTAGTTCAAAAAATCTTGGATTTCCATATCATGAGAAAGGTTGTTGTGTTGTTATAGAAGGGCCAAGATTCTCCACAAAAGCAGAATCAGATATGTTCAGATCATGGAATGCTGATATTATTGGCATGACAATGACTCCAGAGGTTGTGCTTGCAAGAGAGGCAGAGATATGCTATGCAACAATTGCAATGGTAACTGATTATGATGTCTGGAGAGGCACACATGTTAGAGGTGATGAGGTTGCAGCCACTATGAAGAATAATCTTAATAAAGTAAAGCAATTGCTCTTAGAGGTTATTCCAAGAATTCCTTTAACAAGAACATGCAACTGCAAGAATGCTCTTAAAGGAGCGCTTATGTGAGTTCTCTTTCGAAAATTTTTTATACAAGTGTTAATAATTGGTTTTTGGGGATAAATTATGGAGCTAAAAGATAAAATAAGGACAATACCTCATTTTCCAAAACAAGGGGTTATGTTCAAAGATATAACACCCTTATTAAGTGATCCACATGCATTTAGGTATGTAATAAGAGAAATAATGCATCATTTTGATGGTAAGGGGATAAATATTGTTGCAAGTGCTGAATCCAGGGGCTTTATTCTTGGAGCAGTTCTTGCCCATGAACTGCATGCAGGCTTTGTTCCTTTGAGAAAACCAGGCAAGCTGCCGCATAAAACAATAAAGCAGGAATTCTTAACAGAATACAGCAAGGATGCATTTGAAGTACATGAGGATGCAATTGAAAAAGGTAATAAAGTGCTTATTGTTGACGACCTTTTGGCAACAGGAGGAACTGCCAAAGCAGCTGTTGACCTTGTTGAAAAGCTTGGTGGCGATATCATCGGCCTTGCATTCCTTATAGAGCTGAGCTTTCTTAAAGGCCGGGAAAAACTCAAAGGCCATAACATATTCACACTAATAGATTATGATAAGGAAGAATAAGCTCTAATCTATTAGCAATATAATTACAAAATAGAAAAGTTTATAAATAATTTAACATAAATGTTACATATGGAACAAAAAAGTTACAAATTAGAGATTATCAATGTGTTATTAAAAGGGAATATTCATATTAGAGGAATAGCCAAAAAACTTAATACAAACCATATGATGATAGTTAGGAAGATAAAGGAGCTTTCAAAAGAGAATGTTGTTGATTTTACGCAGGAAGGAAAAAATCAAACCTATTTTCTGAAAAAAACAGCTGAAGCACAGGCTTATGTTTTTATAGCTGAAGAATATAATTTACTTCAAACAATAACTAAATATCCTGGATTAAGAGGCATCATTGAGAAAATCCAGAGAGATAAAAGAATAAAATTAGCTGTCCTTTTTGGCTCATATGCAAAAGGGCTTGCAGGAAAAGACAGTGATATTGATGTTTTTATTGAAACTAAAGATAAAAACCTGAAAAAGGAACTTGCTCTTATTGACTCAAAATTAAGCATTAAAATAGGAACATATAACAAGGAAAATATCTTAATTAAGGAAATAGACAAAGATCATATTATAATAAAAGGTATTGAATATTATTATGAAAAAAATCAATTTTTTGGTTAAACTCTTTGATGAAGGAAAATTGCAGCTCGTGGATCCAAGTGAAGAGATTAAACAGTCATATCTTTTGGGGTAAAAGTAAGGTTTGGCTGAGTTTTTACTGTAATAAAATAAGACTGATAACCCTCCTTACTTCTTCAGATGCATGTCCCATCTGAATTGCTGCCCTTTCATAATCTTTGTCTGCTATTGATTGAAAGCATTTTATGAGATTATTTTTTCCGGTATATTTTGACAGATCAATAGTCTGAGGATTAATATTGCTATACCATGCTAAAGCGAAAAGATCACAAATGTCCTTAATCTTCTTGTGCTCCTTATCTCTATCGGGCAGGGAGTTTATTTTCATTGCTAAAAGAAGTTTAGGATTTGGAAGTAAAAGCTTTTTATTAAACTCCCTGATTACATTAAATTCTTTACTGTTAAAAACATGCTTTAGTAAAGGTTCATCTATAGGGTTAAAACCAAATTTTTTCTTGAAATCCTTAGGAATGCTGTCAACAATAAGGTCAATATACATTGGGAAAATAAAGTATGATGGCACTGCTTTTCCTTCTTTTATCTCCTGTCCAGTTTCTGTATGAATTTCCTTCATAAAGCGGAAGCTTAAAGGCTTAAAATTTAGCTTATCCTTCAAAATTATGATAGTTTGTGCTAGGGTTGAATCTTTCAGATCATTGTTCATATGAAAACCTAAATCAATATCTCTGCTGCCGAGGTATGGTCTGCCTTGTGCTTTCTCAAATTTATGGTTAACATGAAAGAAAACAGCCCAGCCACCCATAATACAAATAGGTTCTTTAAGGTTGTGTATCACTTCTTTAAGATACTTATATGAAATCTCGGTCTCAAATTCCTTGTACATCTATAATCTCCCCATTAGCATTTCTGCTGCTTCCTGACAAGGTCCGCCTTCCTTTATCAAATCAATTATCAACTGGGGTAATGAAACTTCAAATAATCCCATTATTTTTCTTTTATTATACATTACATGTTCATCTGAGATGATAATCCTCACATTACCTTTCCCATATAATCCATTTTTTGTCATAAGAGTATGCCATTTATCTAAATCTTCTTCTTTTATATACAGGTCAATTCTTGATGGGAAAAGAAAGTGCTGTACTAAGTTCTCAGCTTGGTAAGTTGTGAGGGCGTAATCCATTTTTGTCTTTTTTAACAACTTTAATGGTTCTCTGACCATATAGGTTCGTATTTTTTTTGGCTTCTTTGAAATTTTAAGCCAATATTCTAAAAGCTTTTTTCTATTTGTTGGTTCTGTATTTTTGATAATTTTCTTTTTTTCTAATTCTTTTAGAAAAAGTATAATCCATTGTCTAGTGCATTCTGCCCTTTTAGATATCTCATTCTTGCTTAGAGCTTCCCTGCTGTTAAGCAATACCCTTAATATTCTTTCTCGTTTATCGCCCCTCATACTATGTAAGTATCATAACTAATATATAAATGTTACTTACATGTAAGCAAATTAGGCAGTTAATAAATAATAGTTACAATTGCCTTTTTTTCCTGAAAAAAGGAAATCTAAGAAAATTTAAATTAAAAATTTATTCCCCATTTAAACCTGGGCTTTTCTTTAGAGTTTCTTTATCAGCAGGAATTTCAACCTCTCCTTTCAGGCCTGCTTCTTTCCTTAAAATCTCTGCCTTGTCTGTTTTTTCCCATGTAAAGTCAGGGTCGCTTCTTCCGAAGTGGCCATAGCAGGCTGTTTTCCTGTAGATTGGCCTCCTCAAATCAAGGTTTTTTATTATGTCTGCTGGCTTAAAGCTGAAATGCTTTTTCACAAGTAAAAGGATTTTTTCCTCTGGAATCTTGTTTGTGTTAAATGTATGAATCAGAATTGATACTGGCTCTGCAACACCTATGCTATAAGCTACTTGTATTTCGCATTTGTCAGCAAGCCCTGCAGCAACTATGTTTTTTGCAACATACCTTACCATATATGAAGCTGACCTATCCACTTTAGTTGGATCTTTTCCAGAAAAGCATCCTCCGCCGTGAGAGCCATGCCCTCCATAAGTATCACATATTATCTTTCTTCCTGTAACACCTGTATCTCCAGGCGGCCCACCAATAACAAAACGGCCTGTTGAATTAATGTGATATTTTGTTTCTTTTGTTAGGTATTTTCCGCAGACAGGCTTTATAACCTCTTCAATGATATCCTTTCTTATTTTTTCTTCACTAACATCTGGATCATGCTGTGCAGCTATTACAACTGTTGTAACCTTAGCAGGAAATCCGTTGTTGTATTCTACTGTTACCTGTGATTTGCCGTCAGGCCTTAGATATGGCAAGATTTTCTTTTTTCTTGCCTCTGCAAGCCTCATGCAAAGCTTATGAGCTAATATTATTGGCAAGGGCATAAGCTCTTTTGTCTCATTGGTTGCATAGCCAAACATCATTCCCTGGTCGCCTGCACCTTGTTCATGAGTTTTTGTAGCTGTAACACCTTGTGAGATATCGGGGCTTTGTTTATGAATAGAACTTAAAACTCCAACATCATTATAATTAAAGCCATATTCCGGCTTTGTGTAGCCAATTTTTTTTATTGTGTCTCTCACAATTTTTTGGGTATCCACATAAGTGCTTGTTGTTACCTCTCCTGCTACAATAACAAGCCCTGTTGTTACAAGCGTTTCAACAGCAACCCTTCCATCAGGGTCTTTGCTGTAGACTGCATCCAGGAATGCATCTGATATCTGGTCGCATACTTTGTCAGGATGCCCTTCTGTTACACTCTCTGATGTGAATAAATAGTTTTTACCACTCATTGTTTACCCCTCCTTTATTTAATTAAAATTAAAAGACTATTGCTGTTATAAAAAGCTTTTTGATAATAATATTCCAAAGAGAATAATTTTAATGGTGTTTATTACAGAAGTTTGATTATTTGTGCTAAAAAAAGATTATTCAATTGTTTCTATAATAAAACCATCAAGAATAGTTCCTGCAACCTCAATCTCATTACCACTAAGATCATAATCCTCATAATTGGCTAATAGTCTGCATGCTATTGTGGTATCATCTACAGCATAGCCTGCTACCAGCAAAGCAACATTATTTCCATTATCAAAGAGCTTAATCTTTGCCTTGCCTGGCTCAAAATCCTGGTCGCATTTTAATGGCCATCCCATTATCTCTGCTGCTGCTGTGTTGACACATGGCCCACCAACTATTATTATATTTTGCTCTTTTATATTGTCTATTTGCGTATCCAATACAATTACTCCTGATTCAAAAGGCGGTCCAAGGCTTGTTGCTATATCAATTGCCCCTATCATATCCCCTGTTTTGGCATTTTCTCCAACAATTATTATTGAATTTAATACTTCTCCTTTTATAAAAGGTTTTGGATAGTCTGCCAAGTCAAGATTTTTTGTTGCCAGTGCAGAAACTGTAAAAATAACCAGTACAGCAATACAGAAGAAAATTATATTTTTAATTCCTTTTCTTATCACCATTTTCTATTAATGTATGCAATAGAATATTTAAATGTTTCTAATATGGGCGTTAAAACTTAAAACAGCTTTGAAAAATCGTCGTAAACATTTCTTCGGTGCAATATAAATAATACATTTTTTATTATCTTCTTTTTTTGTAAATCTTATCTCTCTTGTCAAAATCAATTAAGTATATTTTGTCTTCTCTTTTGTCATAGGAATATAACAATCTAAAAGGAGGTATGTAGATTTTTCTTTCGTTTTTTTCATATTTAATAAAGTCGCCGTATTCGGGGCTTTCAATAATCTTTTTAATTTGTTTTTTGACCCTTTCTTTTGTTTTGTTATCTTTGATCTTTTTGATGGCTTTTTCAAATTCTGGTTTTCTTATAACTTCTGTCATTTTTTAAGTCTGCGAAGTTACCATTTCTCCAGATCTTTTAAGAATTCTTCTTTTGTTTGTGCAATTGTTTTGCCTTTTTTTACGTCTTCCCAGAATTCATTTGCAATTCTCATATCTTCTAAATCCTCTTTTATCTCTTCAATGTTTTTTGCTTTTAAATCTTTCATTGCTTCAAGTATTAGCTTGTTGCCTTCTTTTACAATCAGGAGTTTTCCTCCTTTTTGGAGTTTTAGGTTCTCCCTGAATTCAAGCGGGATAACAACCTGACCCCTTTCCCCCATCTTAGATATTCCAATTTCCATTTAATCACCTTTAATATGATTAGTATGATTAATCATATATTTAAACCTTTCTATAATTTTCATTAATTTTTTCAAAAACTCTAAAAATCTTCTGCCCAGTCTCAGCTTTGATGGCTTAGTATCTATACTGGTCTTTTATTATAATCTCTCTTATCTGCTCAGCTACCTTGGTTATAGACCTAACTATTTATATTGTATTATACTGTTATTACCAGCTTATTTTTGCTTTCAGGGTAAACTGTGACCTCTTCTCCTTGCTTTATATTCAAGAATTCCACTATTTTCTTATTTATTCTAATGTCTAAGGAATTTCCTACTTTTGTTACTTTGGTTTTTGTTTCAAGTCCCCAAAGCCCTAGTTCCTTTACCTTTTTTGTCATCCTATCAAACTCTTCTTCACTATAAAATACCTCTCCGCATTTAGTGCACTTTTCTCCCTTGTATTTTCCAACTTCGACCCCATATAATTTATATGGAATCATTTTTTTCTTTAGTTCTCCTTTTCCACACATGTAGCATTTTTTCATTTTTCCACCATTACAGTTTTTATTAGGTATATATCTTTTCCAATTATTTTGTATGCAACCCTTATGTATGTGTAAACTGTTAAAAATCCACCTGTCTGCCTTGTTTTTGCCCCCCTTCTTATTGCTGTTATTACCTGCTCCTTGTCTACGCCTTCTATGTGCATCTTGTCTCTAGCATGCTGGGTTATTATTAGCTTCATGGTTTATACCTATATATACCTGTAAATATCAATAATATATAAACCTTTCTATAATTTTCCATTAATATTCTAAGAACTCTAAAAACAGCCTAGTTCTCCTGTGATTTTTCCACCCTATTTTCTTAACTTTGATTGGTCATTACCAACCACTGGCACCATTAGCTAATCATCACAAGCCCTATAGTCTCTTTTTATCTGCTCAGCAGTCCTAGCATAATTATACGCTGAGTAACACTGCGTGTTACTGGCGCCACTCGCGCTACGTGCTCTTGGAATCCTGACATCGTCAATGGTGCCGTTGAAATAATAAGATTATTGTATTATATCCATTTCAATTCTGCTTTTTTCGATTGGGTATATTCTTATTTGGTCTTTGTATTGGATGCCTGAGAATTTTGCTATTTCAGGAGGGATTCTGATCACTAAGGAATTACCTGATTTTGTGACCTGCACTCTTCTTTCTAAGCCAAATATCCCTCTTTTCTTAATTTCTTGTTCTATCTCTTCCATAACTTCATCTCCAAGGTATTCTGAGCCGCAGGCAGTGCAAACTTCACATTCTTTTATGCCAAAATCTATTCCGAAAAATTCTACTTGTGTTTGACTCTTTTTTAGTTTTCCTCCACATCTGCATTTGTATGGAAGTATTTTTTCTTTTACCATATTTTCACCGTTATTGGATATACTTTATGAATGTCTTGTTTTTTGTAAAAGTATTCATCATATACAACGCTGTAGTATGAATACAATGATTCAGTTAGCTGATTCTTTTTTTGTTTTCTTTTTTGTCCTTTTTTAATGGCGCTGATTATATCTTTTCTGTTAATTCCTCTCAGCCACATTCTTTCTATTGCATGTTTCACCCTCTTATGTTCCCAATTCACTTTAAGTTCCATAGAATACATGTATTCTTAATAATATTTAAATCTTTTGTTTTTGTTTCTACAATCCTTTCAAGAACTCTAAAAACCTTTCAGTTTTCCCGCAATTCTTCTGCCCAGTCTCAGCTTTGATTGCTTAGTATTTATCCAGCCCTTTATTATAATCTCTCTTATCTGCTCAGCTATCTTGGTTATAGACCCAACCTTTATAATACTGTATTATACAGTTATTACTAACTTATTTTTGCTTTCAGGGTAAACCACTACCTCTTCCCCTTTTTTTAATTCAAGGAATCTTGCTATTTTGCTATTTATCAAAATATTAAAAGAATTTCCTATCTTGCCAACCCTTGTTTTTGCCTGCAATCCCCAAAGCCCCTTCTGCTTTGCAATAACATCTATCTTCCCTGAAACATCTTCATCAAAAACCTGCTCACCGCATTTTGTGCAGACCTCTGCTGGAAACTTC
>JAHJQG010000012.1 GCA_018819345.1 Nanobdellota archaeon | reverse complement strand
GAAGTTTCGAAAGCTTTAAATAGTTGGTATATATTAATTATGTTACAATTATATTGGAGGGAGATCATGCTAAAGATGAAAAAAATATCTGAAACATATGATATGAAGGTTTTTACTGATTCTGGAGATTATTTTGGTGATGTGGAGGAGTCAATCTTGACAGCCAACAAAGTGTTTGGCTGGAGGGTTAGGGCAACAAAAAATTCTTTCCTTAATAAGATACTCGGCTCTGCAAAAGGGGTTATTGTACCACATCAGTTAGTCAAGTCTATAGGGGATGTAATAATAATAAGTAAGGCAGCTGTGCCTAGCTACAATCCTGAGGAAGAAGAGGAAGCATAGTTTTTTTATATTTTTACTTTTTTATAAACCTATTTCTTGATATACTGCACTAATTTTTTATGATATTGTGGACGGGTAAGTAGTTGTAACACATCACCTGCTTCTAAAATAAAGTCCTCCTTTGCTATTATTGTTCTTTCACCTTCCTTGTTTTTCTTTCTATATACACAAGCAACATTATAATCTTTACTATGAAGAGGTATTGTGGATATCTTTTTACCATCTAACATAGAGCCAGGTTCAATTTCAATGGGCATTAGTTCTGATTCCCCTGCTGAGGTTATGAGTTCTGTCAACCTTGGATCACCGGCCATGTATTTAAGAAATCTTTTGGTTGCAGCCCTTTCAGGATTTGCTGTTAATATTCCTTCTTTAATATATGCTTCCTCAGATTCTTCATCCTGGACAATTGACATAATCTTATCTACTTTTTTATAATGGTTTTTGACATATAAGCATGATATAAGATTGTCACCATCATTCTTGCTTGCTGCAATAAATACATCAAACTCAGTTATACTATTCTTATTAAGAACATCCTTTTTTATTTCACCTTCTATAACCAATATTCCATCTAAACTCCTTGAAATATCATCACATAGCTTCTCATCTTTATCAACAAGAGTCACATCTTCATTTCTATTTGCTAATCTTTTTGCAATAACCAAACCATATGGATCTATTCCCTCTATAACAATCTTTCTAGGACTTGCCATTTTTTCTTAGTTTTTTAATTATTTTTTTAAGTTTAATAAATAAAATTTATCTGCCCTGCATTTTATCTTCTTCTTTTAAAGAGCCTATTGCAGTGCCCTCCATTGCTTCGCCTAAATCTCTGGAAGCCTTTAAAAGCTTGGCTGGGTCATTCCAATATCTGACAGCTTCAACTATTGCCTTAGCTCTTTGCTTTGGATCATCTGACTTAAATATTCCACTTCCAACAAAGACACCATCTGCTCCAAGCTTCATCATATAAGCTGCATCTGCAGGAGTTGCTATTCCTCCTGCTGCAAAGTTTAATACTGGAAGCTTTTTTAATTCTGCAACCTTATACACAAGTTCATATGGAACTCTGTATTCTTGGGCTTTTTTTCTTAGCTCATCTTCCATATTTTTCATGCCTTTTTTACTAAGAAACTTGCCATATTCAAATAACCCAACAAGGTAGGCTAGCTCTTCTCTTATTAATCTCATATGTTCTATTGCCTGATTTATATCACCTGTTCCTGCCTCTCCTTTTGTTCTTACCATCATAGCTCCTTCATAAATCCTTCTCAATGCCTCTCCAAGGTCGCGGGCTCCACAGACAAATGGTGCATTAAACTCCCTTTTGTTTATATGATATTTTTTATCTGCTGGAGTCAATACCTCACTTTCATCTATAAAATCAATTCCAAGAGCTTCAAGCATACTTGCTTCTCCATAATGGCCAATCCTTGCTTTTGCCATGACTGGTATTTCTATTTCCTCATTATTCATTATATCTTCAATCTTGTTTACTGGAGCTGTTCTTGCTACTCCTCCTTCTTTTCGAATATCAGCTGGAACCTTGTATAATGCCATTACTGCAACAGCCCCTGCCTCTTGGGCTATTAGTGCTTGTTCTAACTTAGTTACATCCATAATAACCCCACCAGCAAAGCTTTCTAGAATTTTTTCTATATTCTTCTTTTGATATTTTTCTAACATTATAACTCACCCCTAAAATAGCATGTTTTTGAAGTTTATTAATTTATTTGTTTTAGATTTTATCAAAAATTGTCAGAATACTATAAACTTCAGTTTCTTTCTGACAATTTTTTCAAATACTATGGACTTCAATCCACAGTATTTATTCTGGTTTTTGAAGCATATAACTGCTTACATAATCAATAAAACCATTGTCAAAGGATTCATTGTGCATGAAGCTGTTTTTTACTCCAAAAAGATGTATTGCCCATGATATTAGGTTTGTTTTTTCAGCCTGGTTTAATCTCCTGCAGCTTTTTTCTCTTGCATTATTATTTTTTATTTTTTCATAATAATATAAAACATTATTATCAAGCTTGTTTATGATTTTTACCATGCTTTTTGTTGGGGCCATGAATGGATTTGCAAGGATCTGCTCAAGTTCATATTTTTTTCTTGCTGTTTTTCCTTTCTCTTTTTTAAACCCTGTTCTTGTAATCCCTCTGATGAGGTAGGCAGCTATTTTCTCAGACGAGAAAATTACCTCTTTTATGATGTACTTATGAGCCAATGGCCTGTAAGGCTCTCCTGGGGATGTACTTCCTGCATGCAGGTTTACCCATTCTGCGCAGTACTCATTGTTTATTCTTGTGACAGGCAATGAGTTCAGATCAACATCCCGCATTATATATGGATTGGACTTGGATGAAACATTGACAATCGCCTTTGTCTTATAGTCCTTTATCTTTATCTTATTGTTATACCTTTTCATTGCTGAAAAAAGCTTCCATCCAAGAAACATATCATAGAACAACATAACTCTTTTTCTTTTGTCTGTTCTGCCAGTCCAACTAATGCCTCTTCTTGAGAAATCCTTATGGCTCTTATTGTAGAATCTTTCGCACATCTCAAGAATTTTCTGCTGGGGCATTACTTGATTTTTAAGGCATTTTTCTTTTGTTAGCATTGGTATGTTAATGGTTTTATACCTCTTTTTGAATGAGTTTGGTGAAATCTCCTTTCCATACATATCAGGCAGAATCATCTGTTCTTTTGGAATATAAATAAATTCATCATTGCTCATCTCAATAATAGTGCTCAGAAGTTCTTCAATACCCCTGAAGCTTTTTTTTATCTCTTTCTTTCTCTTTATCTGGCCATCTGAAAGGCCCCTGAAGTACAGCTTCCACTTTTCTTTTAAGCTTAACATAATAACTACTTAAAAGTAGAACTAGTTAATAAAACTTTGTTTTTCCAAAAATCTTTTAAACATATTTACCTTTCTTTATTTTATACGGCTGTGGTCTAGTGGTATGACATGACCCTCCCAAGGTCATTGCCCGGGTTCAAAACAGCTTCTTGCTAAGCTGGCACGCATGAGAGACATTTTTTGCTTTGCAAAAAAGTCCCTCTCGCTCGCTAATGCTCGCAAACAGAGAAAGTATGCAAAGAGAAAGCAAGTGCTATGAAAGTCCCGGCAGCCGTATAATAAAGAACAAGTGAATATCTGACTCAGTTGAAAAACTTAAAATGAAAAAAATTATGGACCGGGAAAGAATTAAAGAGCTAAAAAAGGAAAGAAATGCTATTATTTTAGCACATCTTTACCAAAGGCCAGAGGTACAGGATATAGCAGATTTTACAGGTGATTCATTAGGTTTAAGCAGAAAAGCTATTGCTACAAATGCAGAGGTCATTGTTTTCTGCGGCGTGAGATTTATGGCAGAAACTGCCTATATTTTAAATCCTGGCAAGATTGTACTTTTACCAGAGAAAGATGCGGGTTGTCCTTTGGCAGATATGGCAGAGGTTGAGCAACTAAAAAAAAAGAAATCCCAATATCCTAATGCTGCTGTTGTTAGTTATGTTAATTCTTCAGCTGCACTAAAGGCAGAAAGTGATATCTGCTGTACTTCAGCCAATGCTGTTGATGTTATAAATTCATTGTCTCAAAAGCAAATTTTGTTTCTTCCAGACAGAAATTTAGGAAGTTATGTAGCTGAAAAAACAGATAAAGAAATTATTCTGTGGCCTGGTTATTGTTATGTTCATGAAAAAAACATAAACACAAATAAACTAAGGGACTTAAAACAAAGATATCAGAATGCAAGGATTATGATTCATCCAGAATGTAGCCCTGAGGTAATAGGTTTAGCAGATTATGTTGGCAGTACATCTCAAATGCTAAAATATGCAGAAAAATCAGAAGCTAAAGAATTTATTGTTGGAACAGAGGATGGCTTAATCCATAGGCTGCAGAAAGAAAATCCCAATAAAAAATTTTATTCACTTAGTACTATTTGTAAGGATATGAAAATAACAGACCTAAAAAGTGTTGTAACAGCATTAGAAAAAATGAGATACAAGATTAGTATTCCAGATAATATATGTATTAAAGCAAAAAGAGCCCTGGACAAAATGTTGGAACTTAAAATATGAAACTAGAAAAATTATTTGAAAAACTAGAAATAAAGAAAGATGATTTCAGGGATTTACATATTACAAGAATGTACTCCTCTTTTGTGGCTGTTTCAGAAGGGAAAGTAATTAAAATGACAGAGCCTTTTTTAGAATACTGCCCCCTTGCTAATCTCCTATACCATTATATAGAAAAATTTGATTCTAGAGCAATAAAAGAATCAATTAAAGAAGCAGTAGAAGAGAAAATATCTGACTTTGGTTATTTCACAGCTGAAAGAGAGCTGTCCAGAAAAAATATTGCTATTCCATACGGAGCTTCTGAAATGCTTATGTACGCCTTGAAGAAAAAAGAAATAGATTCAGCTGTTGTAGTATGTGATGGAGCTGGTACTGTAATCACAGACAAACCAGATATTGTTCAGGGCATTGGTGCAAGAATGAATGGATTGTTTTATACAACCCCTATAGATAAACTAATAAAAAACCTGGAAAGAAATAATTGTTATGTTGTTTTTCCAGAAACAGCAGACATTAATCAGATTAGTGGGCTGGAAAAAGCAGCTGAGCTTGGCTATAAAAAGATTGCTGTAACAATTAATGGTTATATGGGAGATGATTTAGCTAGGATAAAAGAACTAGAGAAAAAATATAATATTTCTGTCACATCTCTAGCAGTATGTACTACTTGCATAGATGAAAAGAGAATAAAAAAAATAAAAGAGCATGCTGATCTTGTTTGGAGCTGTGCATCAGGGAGCATAAGGGAAATAATAGGAAAAAAGGCAATATTGCAGGTTTCAATAGGAATACCTGTTTTTGTTCTGACTAAAAAAGGGCTTGATTTTATATCAAGCTATTCCTCAAATAAAAAGGTTTTTAGAGATTTAAATATAAAGAAACAATACCTCCTCTCTGGTAATCATAAAGGTAAAAGAATTAATATGGGAAAATTTGATAGTTATTTAACTGAAGCAAAACTACCTGTAAGAAGTGAGAAAGAACCAAGACCTCTTACATAATTTTTATAAAGGGCAAAACAATCTTATATTGATTTTAAAAATAAAAAATGAGCATAGCTGAAAATTATAAAAAAATAAGAAAAGAAATCCCAGATTATGTAACATTGGTTGTGGCAGCAAAGCAAAGAACAAAGGAAGAACTAGAAGAGGTTATTGATGCAGGTGCTACTGACCTTGGAGAGAATTATGTTCAGGAAGCGCAGGAAATGCATGAACAGCTTGGCGAAATAGCAAAAAAAGTCAAATGGCACATGATTGGCAATTTGCAGACAAACAAAATAAACAAAGCATCAGGTATTTTTGATATAATACAGACTGTTGACTCATATGAAAAAGCACAAGCAATTGATAAAAGAGTTGAGGCATCTGGAAAAAGCATAATGCCTGTTTATATAGAAATAAACATTGGCAGCGAGGATTCAAAAGCAGGCATAAAGCCAGATGAACATGAGCCATTTGAGGAATATATGAAAAATTTAATCCAGGATATATCAAAACTTGAACACATAAGAGTAGAGGGCTTGATGACAATGGGCCCAAGGTTTGGAGACCCTGAAAACTCCCGCCAATATTTCAGAAGAACAAAAGAAATTTTTGACAAGATCAAAGCACTCAATCTGCCAAATGTGAGCATGAAAACATTATCCATGGGAATGACAAATTCTTATAAGGTTGCAATAGATGAAGGAAGCAACATGGTAAGAATAGGCACTGCAATATTTGGGAAAAGAAAATAAATTTTAGATTGACAAATCATGTTTCGGTTTTAACCGAAGATAAGGTAAAAGCTTAAAAGAAACAAGATTATTCTTTTTGTATGGAGGTATTTAAAATGAAAATAAATACAATTTTTGGAATATTGCTGGTTATTGCCTTAATAGGATTAACAGGATGCCAACAGACAAAAGAAGAGCAGACAATAAATGTGCAGGGAAACTCAGAGCTTACATTTGACCCAGATGAGGCAGAGGTATGGGCAGGAATTTCTATTGTAAAGGATACTGCAGAAGAGGCACAGTCAGAGGCAAATAAAGTGGTTAATGCAATCATTGACGGCTTAAGATATAAAGGCATATCAGAAGATGACATTGAAACAGAGAGATTAAGCTTGTATGAGGAAAGAACATGGACAAAGGATGAAGGCTCAAAAGTTATTGGATGGAGAGCAACACAAACACTAAATGTAAAGACAACTGACTTAACTAAAGTTGGAACAATAGTTGATGTTGCTGTAAACAACGGAGCAAACCAAATTAATAACATAAACTTTGGATTAACTGAAGAAAAAGAGCAGGAATACAAAAAGCAGGCATTGTCAGATGCAGCTAAGAATGCAAAGGAAAAAGCAGAAATTCTTGCAGAAAGCCTTGGAGCTAAACTGGGAAAAATAAAAACAGTTTCAGAAGGCAACTTCTATTACATGCCCTATAGATATGATATGGTGAAGGCCGAAGGGGCACTAGCGGTTGAAGAGGCTGCAACAATAATGCCCTCTGATGTAAAGGTTACAGCTAATGTGAACATAGTTTATTATTTGAAATAAATTTTTTTATTTTTTAATATTTTTTAAGAATTATATTTTTTTCATAATCTCTTTTTCTGTTATGCTTTCAACAGTTTCAAACATTGTTTTAAGGCCGAGCTTTAAAGAATCCTTGTCACATATTTTATTGTGTATGTAAGGTGAGATAAGCCATTTCTTATCAGGCTCTGAAAAGGGATTTATAAAGAATAATGTAAGCTTTTCAAATTTTATAAGTTTGCTCCAGTTTTTTATAAGAAAGTCAAGGTTTTCCCTTGAGTTGAGCATAACAATGCCAATGTTTTTATCTTTGTTTATTTCTTGAATAACAGAATCATCTGCAGTTGGCTTTATCAAAAATACCTGCTCCTTGTCATTAAACTTAACAATAACTCTGTCCTGCTCTTCTTTTATATTGGTTATATTTTTAGTTAGTATGTCCTTGTGTTTTGCATAGCTAACAGCCCATTCTCTAAGAAAAGAAACTATCTCCTCTTTTTTTGCCATATATCCTTTAGATATGTTTCAATATATATTTTTTGTGGAAACTATAACTTTTTATATTAAATCATATTCTAATATTAGGGGTTAATAAAAGATAAAATGAGATTTGCACATATGGCCGATTGTCACATTGGCTCTTGGAGAGATCCTAAATTAAGAGATGCAAGCACAAGGGCCTTTTTAAAAGCAGTAAACCTTTGTATTGAGAAAGAAGTTGATTTTGTCTT
>JAHJQG010000072.1 GCA_018819345.1 Nanobdellota archaeon | reverse complement strand
TTTCAATAAAAAAAGAGCTTAAAGAGATAATTTCCATTGGTAAGAATGGCAGACTCTACCTTGAAAAAGGACTACCTGAAAAAAGATTTCTTAAGGCAATTGAAGGAGTAACTCCTATTAGCAAAATAAAAGAAAAAGCTGGCCTTGAAAAAGATGAGATAGACCTCTGCCTCGGCCTTTTAAGAAAAAAAACAGCAATTGAGATAATGCCTGGAATGAAAATAAAGATAACTGAGAATGGAAAAAAATTACTGCAAAAGCCATTATTTGAGGAATTGTTTTTAAAACAGCTTCCATTAAATTCTGGAGATTTAACACAGGAGCAAAAATATGCTTTTAATGAGCTGAAAAAAAGAAAAAACATACTAAAATTGCATATAACAACAGAAAGACAGGTTGAACTAAGAGAGCTTTACAACAAGCTGATAAGTGCAAAGGTTTCATTCAAGAATATTGTTGATGAGCTTACTCCAAAGATAATAAAAGAAAGCTCATGGAGAGACAAAAGCTTCAGGAGGTATGACATTAAAATTAATGTTCCATCTATCTCTGGCGGAAGAAGGCATTTTGTTAATGAAGCTGTGGCATATATTAAAAAAGTATGGCTTGAGATGGGCTTTAAGGAAATGCAAGGTCCATTATTGCAGACATCATTCTGGAACTTTGATGCATTGTTTACAGCACAGGACCATCCTGCCAGGGAGATGCAGGACACTTTCTTTATTGCAAACCCTGAAAAAGGAAAACTTCCATCAAAGAAACTCGTTGAAGGTGTAAAAAGTGCACATGAAAATGGTTTTAGTACAGGCAGCCTTGGCTGGAGATATAGATGGAATCCAGAGCAGGCAATGAAAAACGTATTAAGAACCCATACAACTGTCTTGTCTGCAAGAACAATTGCTGCCTTAAAAAAAGATGACCTGCCTGCAAAATACTTCACACTTGGAAAATGCTTTAGAAATGAAACAGTTGACTGGTGTCATTTGTTTGAATTATGTCAGGTTGAGGGAATAGTTATTGATCCTGATGTAACTTTCAAAAATCTTGTTGGCTATTTAACAGAGTTTTACAAGAAGCTTGGATACCCTAAAGTAAGAATAAGGCCTGCTTATTTCCCATACACAGAGATGAGTGCAGAGGTTGATGTTTTTCATCCTGTAAGAAAAGAATGGATTGAACTAGGTGGCTCTGGTATATTCAGGCCAGAAGTAGTTAAGCCATTATTAGGGGTTGAGGTTCCTGTTTTGGCCTGGGGCCTGGGGATGGAGAGGGCAATCTCTATGTATTATGGAATAAATGATATTCGCGATTTATACAAGAATGATTTAAAACAATTAAGAGAAATAAAAGCATGGTTAAAATAAAATGCCTACAATAACACTTGACAAAAAAGATGTATTTGAGCTTATAGGAAAGAAACTTCCAGATGATGAGCTAAAAGATAGAATATCAATGCTTGGAACTGACCTGGATAGCGTTGATGACAAAGAGATTATAGTAGAGGTTTTTCCTAACAGGCCTGACTTATTATCAGAAGAAGGATTTTCAAGGGCTTTAAGCTCTTTTATTGGTGTTAAAACAGGATTAAGAAAATATGATGTAAAGAAATCTAATTTTAAGGTCAAGGTTGAAAAGTCTGTTGAGAATGTAAGGCCTTTCATAAGGTGTGCTGTTCTTAAAAATATTAATTTAAGTGATGAGGCAATAAAAAGCTTGATGCAGCTGCAGGAAAAACTGCACTTAACACATGGAAGAAAAAGAAAAAAGGTTGCAATAGGTGTTCATGATTTTAATGCAATAAAGTTTCCTTTGGTTTACAAGGCTGTAAAGCCAGATTCAATATCTTTTGTTCCATTGGACATGACAACTGAAATGAATCTTGCTCAGATCCTGTCAAAACATCCAAAGGGAAGGGATTATGCATTCTGCTTAGAAGGCCTTGAAAAATATCCAATCATCATTGATGCAAAAAATGATGTTGTTAGTTTTCCTCCGATAATAAATGGAATTGTAACACAAGTAAAGGAAAATACAAAAAATCTTTTTATTGATGTAACTGGTCTTGATATTAATGCTGTTACTCAGGCATTAAATATATTGGTTGCAAGTTTAGCTGATAGGGGTGCTGAGGTTTATTCTTTAGATGTTGATGGAGTTGTTAGCCCTGATTTAAAGCCAAGGAAAATGAAAGTTAATTTAGATTATGTTAACAAGCTGCTTGGCCTTAATCTTAATAAAGAAAAGTTTGTTGAACTGATTGAAAAAATGGGCCTTGGCTTTGATAAAGATGTTTTAATTCCAGCTTACAGAGATGATATTATACATCCTGTGGATATAGTTGAAGCAGTTGCAATTGCCTATGGCTTTGAAAACTTTGAGCCTGAGATTCCAAATCTTGCAACAATTGCAGAAGAAAATTCTTTTGAGAAATTCAAGAGCAAGATAGCTGAAATTCTTGTTGGCCTCGGAATAATAGAAACAAATACTTATAATATTACTAATAAGGAAAATCTTAACAAGAAAATGAATCTTGATTTAGGCTGTGTTGAGCTTTCAAATGCTTTAACAAAAGATTATGATGTCTTGAGGTCATGGATGATTCCAAGCCTAATGGATGTTTTAAGAGCCAATAAAAACAGGGAATTTCCTCAAAAGATTTTTGAGATGGGAATATGCTTTAAAGAAAATAAAGAAAAAGAAACAGGTGTTGAGGAATTCACAAGATTGGCTGTCTTGATTTCACATACTAAAGCAAACTTCACAGAAATAAAACAAGTGCTTGATTATTTGTTTAATCTGCTTGGCCTTGAATACAAAACCGAAGACATAAAGCATACAAGCTTTATCAAGGGAAGGGTTGGCCGCGTCATTGTTAATGGAAAGAAGCTGGCCTACATAGGAGAAATCTCACCAGAGGTCATAACAAACTGGGAACTGGAGATGCCTGTTGCTGCATTAGAACTAAATTTAACAGAGCTTTTTGAATTAATTAAATAAAAATTTATTTGCTTTTTTGTTTTTCTGCTGCCTGTTTTTGAACAATCTTAAAAAGCTTGTCTAGTGTTTCTTTTGGAATATTCACTTTCATCTTTTCTTTTAGATCTTCAAGGAAACAACCCAAATCAAATGCAGCCCTGTCTTGCCCTAAGCTAATTTGTTTCTTGGCTTCTTCAATTATTAAGTCCCAGTCTATTTTTGTATTATTTATTATGTTTCTGGCATCATCCATATCCTTTAACCTGTCTGTAGCGCATTTCATCAGGATTATATCATGGGGGTCTGCAATTTTTAATATCAAATTCTTATCAAACTGGTGTATTTGATCTGCCCTTTTCTGCATAGTGTCAGAAAATACAAAATAAATAACCTTAACTACAAAAAGGTCAAACCTCTCATCCCCAAGGGTTAACATCTCTGGTTGATTTTCCTTTTTTCCATAAACTTGAATTGGATTTATATCCTGATATCCGATTGATTTGATAGCTTCTTTAAACGCGTCTTTATCTTTCTTGTTTTCAAAGACTAAGTCTATACCAAGCGTGGAATCCTTAAATCCCAAAACCATCATAGCTGTACCGCCAATTGCATATGCAGTTATTTTCTTTTTTAGTTTTCTTGCAGCATTAAGCAGTAATTTTTGTTGTTGTTCTATTGAAATCATTTGTATGCCTCCAAATCACCTTTATTAAAAGGCAGATAAACTTTCCATATATTTTCAATCTCTTTAAAATCTTTTGATTTTAAGCCCTGTATAATATATTCAAAAACATAATTTTTTTTTGGAAGGGAATTAGTTTTAAATCTTTTTGTCATTCTTCTTGTTTTCATAACATTTCTTGCTAAATCATATAGTGCTCCAACCTGCCTTTCAATGTGGTTTTCTTTTGCTAAGTTATACAGTTCACTCCAGTCAGATATTTTCTTGAACAGGGCTAATGAGGCAAGAATAGTCCTCAGGCTTGAGGTTTTTATTGCATAAACAAGTGTTTCCTCCAGGCTTGGCTTTTTTCCATAAATCCTATAAATTTGGGTTGTTGCTATTTTTATAGGGGAATGCTGGTTGATTATTTCATAATAACCTGAACCTTTTAAGCGGTTTTCAAATGAGATATTATACACTCTCTTATTGTTGCTTAATCTCTTTGTTTTAACATAGCCCTTCTTTCTTAAGAGATAAACATAATAGATTGTTTTCTCTTTACTTATGTGCAGGATATCCATAATAGAAGCAATTGTCTGTATTCCTTCTAATTCTTTGAGTAAAAATTTACTTTTCATAATCTAATGTAGGTATAACTATTATATAAATCTTTCGTTTTTTATTATATATATTTATAATTTACCTGAAGTATTATTTAAATTTTTTGTTTTTTATGGAATTAATTAGATTCAAAAGGTTTATATATTTATACGTATTTTTAAGTATTTGAGCGTATGGAGGTGTACAATGAGTTTAAAACAAATAAGCCTTAGCATGCCCGATGTCTTGTTTAAAGCATCTAAAGATTATTCCAGGGAGTTTGGGTATAAAAATATACAGGAGTTTATTTTAGAGCTTATTAGGAAAAAGGTTATTCTTGGGAATATTGAAAGATATAAAGAGATTGAGGCTCAGATGAAACTAGGCAAAAATGTAAAGAAGTTTAGTCAGGCTGAGGCTGTTAAATTCTTAAAGGGTTTATAGAATGGATTACAGTGTTGAGTTTAGTTCCCAGTTTGAGAAATCAATTAATAAACTAAAGCAGAGGGATAAGAAATTATTTGAGCAAATCCAGAAAAAACTTATTGATATTGTTAAAAACCCAGAGCATTACAAGCCCTTAAGAAATGTTCTTGCAGGGTACAGGAGAATACATTTTGGGCCATTTGTTTTAATTTACAAAATAGATAATGATATCATTAGGGTTATTTCCCTTGACCACCATGACAGGGCTTATTAGATAATTTCCTAGGCCATAATATTTGTAATTACTTAAGTTAAACTGTGATTTCCTGAAGCTTTAAGGATAATGATAAAAAATTTATATACTTACTATTTTTATATTATAAAATAAAACCTTAACCACCCAAATCAAACAATTCACTAAGATGAGACACAAAATTATGCCACCAACTTATTTTCTTGTTTTACTTATATTATCAATTCTGTTTTACTTTGTTTTTCCTGTTAAAAAGATAATCTTTGTGCCTTATAATTATTTAACATATGCGATGCACTGTTAAATGCCATTACCATAGCTAAGCGAAGCGAGAAGTGCAATGTCCCAAGCGAATGAAGTGAGCGTAGCGTTTGAGTTTGAGCGTAAAATATAAATACTTATTAAAAATACAGCATATTGATATGAAAAATGCAGAAGTCAAAATGAGTGTGACAGGGAAATCTAATAAAATAATTAGTGAAAGCAATCACCAAAATCAAAATAAAAAAACACAAAATCCAAAAAAGTTTCTTTTTGTGACTATTGATAGCCTTATAGCAGATATTGCTTGGCGTATTAAAAGAGAGGGTCATGAGGTCAAGTACTATGTAAAAAATCTGGATGATAAGGAAGTGGGGATGGGTTTTGTTGAGATGGTAGAAGACTGGGAAAAAGAGGTAGACTGGGCTGATATTATTGTTTTTGATGATGTGTTAGGACAAGGGGCAAAAGCAAAAAAACTGAGAGATCAAGAAAAATTAGTTATAGGCGGGACTCCTTATACTGACGGGCTTGAGGATGATAGAAATTTTGGGCAAGAAGAATTAAGAAAAATAGGCATAAACATACTTCCCTCAAGGATATTCACAAATTTTGAGGAAGCAATTCAATTTGTTAAAGAAAATCCTGACAAATATGTACTAAAACCTTGTGGTGAGGCTGCCAATCTCAAGGGATTACTTTTTATAGGGGAGGAAAATGATGGCAGGGATGTTATACAAGTACTTAGTGATTATAACAAGGCTTGGTCAAAGAAGATTCCTTCATTTCAGTTGCAAAAAAGAATCTTTGGTGTAGAAATTGCTGTTGGAGCCTTCTTTAATGGAAAATCATTCATATATCCTATCAACGTAAACTTTGAACATAAGAAACTTTTTCCAGGTAACCTAGGACCTTCAACAGGTGAGATGGGAACATCAATGTTCTGGTCTTGTCCAAATAAGCTGTTTAATATGACTTTGAAAAAAATAGAACCTAAACTTGCAGAAGAAGGATATATTGGTTATATTGATCTAAATTGTATTGTCAATAGTAGGGGCATTTATCCTCTTGAATTTACAAGCAGATTTGGATATCCTTGCATATTTATACAAGAGGAGGGTATGTTAAATCCTATAGGTGATTTTTTGTACGAGCTTGCTCAGGGGAATTCACCTAATTTAAAAGTAAAATCAGGATTTCAGCTAGGTGTTAGAATTGTTGTGCCTCCTTTCCCATTTACAGATAAAGAAACTTTTGAAGTAAAATCCAAAGACTCTATAGTATACTTTAAAAAACCTACCGAGGGAGTGCATATTGAAGATGTTAAATTAGTAAATGATGAGTGGGTGGTTACTGGAAATTCAGGAGTCATATTAGTTGTATGCGGATGCGGACAAACTATGCAACAAGCAAGACATCAAGCTTATCAAAGGATTAAGAATATATCTATTCCCCATATGTATTACAGAGATGATATTGGAGAAAGCTGGTCTGAAGACAGTGATAAATTACATACATGGGGATATTTAATAGAACAATAAATAATACAATAATCCTAATCCTTGGTTTATGGTTTCTATCAAATTTTTGAGCAGCATGGTTGCAAGACTACTTTTCTAGCCCAAACCCAAATATTGTATAACATCGCATTTGCTGTTATAAAAGGTTGAGCGAAGTAAAAGTGCAGCGTGGCAAGGTTTCTGAAAGAAACCACAAAATTGAGAGATGTTGCAGATTAACCGCTAATTTTATATATCATCATGTAATTAAATTTGATATGGATGTTAAAAAAGCAATAGAAGAAACAAGAAGTGTAAGGAAGTACCAAACTAAAGAAATACCTGATGATTTAATTGAGGAATTGATTGACGCTGCGAGATTAGCCCCTTCTGGAAATAATGCGCAACCCTGGAAATACAAGGTCATTGCAAGTAAGAAGGAAAAAGCCCTGCTTAAGGAGAATAAAATATTCAAGCAGGATTTTGTTTACAAAGCTCCTGTGATAATTCTTTGCTGTGCTGATCCTGAAGCATATCCAAAAGCAAAGTTTGAACAAGGGTTTGATGATGCCTATGAACTCAGGGCTTTAAGGGATTTGGCGATTTCCTCGCAGAATTTAATATTAAGGGCAACTGAATTAGGGTTGGGAACCTGTTATGTTGGCTGGATGAACAAGCCCAGAACAAAAGAGATTTTTGGACTGCCAGAAAGGTATGTAATTCCTTATTTTATAACACTGGGTTATCCCGCTGATAAGCCAAAACCAAAATCAAGAAAAAGAACAGAAGAAATTCTGCTGTAGTCT
>JAHJQG010000071.1 GCA_018819345.1 Nanobdellota archaeon | reverse complement strand
TAACAGCAATTGCAGATGTTAGTTTCAATCGCCGAGCTTAACGGGAACCGCCTTTTAAGTAATCTCTTAACTTTTCTAAGGCAATTTTGTGCATAGAAATAGCATTCTTTTCTTCAGCAGTCATTTCTGCAAATGTTTTATCATAACCTTCTGGAATAAAAATCAGATCCCATGCAAAACCGTTTGTGCCTCTCGGTTGCGTGGGAATTGTACCATGAACTACACCATAAAAATGTCTCATGTTTTTTCCATCATAATAGGTTAGAGTGGTTTTGGTGTATACCTTATGGTCATCAAAAAAATTTGCAATTTGACATATTTTTTCTAAAGTAACTTTTGTCCAAAACCACTTAATTAATGGTCCTGGAAAATCATTCAAACAATGAATGTATAAAGATTGGTCCCAAACAAAAAGTGGTTTTTTAATCAATCCCCACGCTTGTTTAACTTTATGTTCCGCAATTTTATCCGAGTCCAATTCTTGAATTTCATCTAAATCTAAATCAACATTTTTTAATTTAATCTTAAGAATTTGTTCAGATTCTCTCAATTTATTTTTATTCCCAGTTATGAGGTATATATCCATATCAAGAAGTTAAGATACAATACTTATATAATCTTCTTTTCGGCGGTTCCCTACTCGGCGACTTTGGATTTTTCGGCTTCTCCGAACGTTGCACTAAAATCCAATCCTCACTATCGCTCGGAGAATATAACAGCGATCGCGATGTTATACAAAATTTCAAAACAGCAACAACATTTATATACTAATTTCAAAATCTTAATACTATGCTAATCAAAAAGTTAGAATCAACAAAAATTGAAAATTCCAAGGACTGTACAGTTTGGGAATATGAATATCCAAGCAAAGATTTTAGTTATGCAACCGCATTAATTGATGGTCGCTATCCAGAACAAAAAAGAGTAACCAACTTAAAATGTGAAGAGATATATTATGTAATATCAGGTTCTGGAATTATCCATTCTGAAAAAGGCGATTTTGAAATTAGTGAGGGGGATTTGTATTTCTTTGAAAAGGGAGAAATCTATTGGGTTGAAGGGAGTAAATTATTTTTAGCATTAGTGAATGCTCCAAAATGGACTCCTGAACAACATAAGATTGTCGATTAAGTTGCTGTTTTGAAACTCAAGGGGACGTTGCGCTTCAAAATCAAAGATTTTCTTCACCCTCGCTTAACAGCAATTGTTCTGTTAAACAAAATTAGCAGAGAAAGCAAAAAAACATTTCTTGAGATGGAAATGGTCTCTGAATCTGAACCATTGGCATGCCTTGCTCTAACTAGTAGTGAAATAAAACAAGAAAAACACATAAAGAAAGTAAAGGAATTCATCAAGGAAATAAAGAAAAATTAATAACTTTCCTTCTGCAATGCTTTTATTGCAGGCAGCTCTTTTCCGCTCAGGAACTGCAAAAATGCACCACCGCCTGTTGAGATATAACTTACACTATCTTCCAAACCAAGTTTCTTTAAGGCAGCACCAGACTCCCCTCCACCAACAAATACCTTGGCATTTAGTCCTGATAAGAACAATGCAATCTCATGGGTGCCTCCTTCAAACTTCTCAAACTCAAATGCTCCCAGAGGTCCGCTCCATACAATAGTCCTTGCATCCTTTAATGTTTTTTTGTACAGTGCAATACTGTCAGGGCCTATATCCCCTATCATGCATTCATCTGTTATTTTTTCAATCTTTGCTATTCTTGAATTCTCACCCTTTTCAATGCTGTCTGCCACAAATGCATCAACAGGAAGGATTATCTTTCCTCCTGATTGTAATAAAAGTGATTTTGCATCACCAACTGATTCAGGATCAAATTTTGATTTTCCTATGTTTGCATCCATTGCCTTTATAAAGGTGTTTGCTAAAACACCTCCTATAATTATTTTGTCAGCTATTTTCAGAAGATTCTTTATGACATCTATCTTGTCCGGCTTTGCACCACCAATTATCGCAACAAACGGCTTTTCAGGATTTTGCATTATTTTTGTTAAAATCATCATCTCCTCTTCAACCAGAAAACCAGTACAAGAAGGTAAAAATTTTGTTATTGTTGTCATAGAAGCATGATCTCTATGGCAGTTTGCAAATGCATTATTGACATAAACATCTGCCAGGCTTGCAAGCTCTTTTGCAAATTCTTCATCATTGTTCTCTTCTTCAGCATGAAATCTGAGGTTTTCCAATAAAATAATCTCCTTGCTTTTCATTTCATTTATTTTTTCTTTTACTTCTTGGCCAATACAATCATCCAGCTTTATTACTTCTTTGTCTAATAAGTCGCTAAGTTTCTTAGCAACCTTGTTCATCTTTAATTTTTCAACTATTTGGCCTTTCGGCCTTCCAAGATGGCTCATTAGTATAACTTTTGCATTCTTTTCCAAGAGGAAAGTTATTGTTGGTATTGCAGCTATTATTCTCTCATCTTCAGTTATATCTCCATCATCTAAGGGGACATTAAAATCAACCCTAACCAATACTTTCTTGTTTTCAAAATCAAAATCTTTCATTGTTAGAATCATTTTATCACCTTTTTTACCCAGTTTTTAAGAGAAGTTATAAATCTTGCGATGGATGACTTCCAGATTATTATTGCCTTTTCAGGGCAAAGCTCATGGCAGCAATAGCACAAAATGCATTTCTTTCTGTTAATCTTTATTTTATTATTTATAAGGCTGATTGCCTTTACAGGGCATGCCTTAAGGCAAACAAGGCATTTTTTGCACTTCTTTTTATTTACCTTAATTTCTGGATTTACTAATGAATAAAATATCTTAAGCATGAATCCAGGAACTTTCCTGATAGTTTTTATTGGCTGCTCATATTTTATTTTAATATTTTTTTCTCCAACAACTTCTATCTCTGGTTTAAGGTTTCTTTTAACTAATGCCTTATTAGTCAGGATATCCTCTGTTTTAAAGCCAATTATCTTTGCTGCAACAAAGTCAAGTGCAATTCCGCTTTTGCTTGCAATAATTATTCCTGTTTTTTTTATTTTTCCAGCAGCCGGGCCATTTCCCTCCATTCCAATAATTCCATCCATTATATTAAGGTCTGGTATCCTGCAATTATAAATGTCTACTAGTAGGTCAGCAAATGCGGTCTGGTTTCCACAAATTTTATGATAATATGATTTTTTCCCTCCAGGGATTATTCCAAACATGTTTTTTACTGCACCTGTATAACCAACTAAGGCATGGGTTTTAAGCTTTGGCATATTAATAATAAAGTCAGCATCTAAGAGTGATTTTGAGATATGAATTCCTTTCAGAATCTTGCCATTTATCTTTTTGTAAACTATCTTTGACTCTTCAAAAGGTATTATTTCTGCATTATATCTTTTAGCTATTCCCTCAATTCCGGTTTTTTTAAAAGCCTCTCTTGTTCCTTCAATTCCTATTCCTGATGAATCACCTATTGAGATTTTGCATTTTTTTTCTTTAAGAATAAAGCATATAGCGTTAACAAGAGCAGGATGTGTTGTAATTGCTTCATCCGGGCTTTTTGCGCTTAGAACATTTGGCTTTAAAAGAACTTTAGAGCCTTGCTTTATCTTGAAGCCAATTAAATCAAGGGCTTCCCTTACCTTTTCGAGCACAAGCTCTTCATCATAAGAATCGCATTTAACAACTGAAACCTTTTCTGCCATGATACTTGTTACTTTAACTTATTATAAAAAGTTTTCTTTTTAAAATTAAAAAATAAGAACTAAACCATCATATTGATAAAATCAATCATCCTGCATGAATAGCCCCATTCATTGTCATACCATGCAACAACCTTTACAAGGTTTCCAGAGGTTTTTGTTAAATCTGCATCAAAGATTGCAGAATGAGGGTTTCCAACAACATCTATTGAGACAATTGGCTCTTCTGTATATTGAATTATGCCTTTTAATTCGTGCTCTGAAACTGATTTGAACAATTTATTTATTTCCTCAACAGTTGCCTCTTTTTTCAAAACAGCAACAAAGTCTATTATTGAGCCGTCTGCAACAGGAACTCTCATTGCCATTCCATCCAGCTTGCCTTTAAGCTCTGGTATTGTTTCTGTTACAGCCTTTGCAGCCCCCGTTGTTGTTGGTATTATTGAGAGATTAGCAGCCCTTGCTCTTCTTAAGTCTTTATGGGGCAAATCAAGAATTCTCTGGTCATTTGTATAGGCATGGACTGTTGTCATAAATCCTTTTTCAATGCCAAAGTTGTCATTCAAAACTTTTACAAGAGGTGCAAGGCAGCTTGTTGTGCATGAAGCTAATGAGATAATATTATCCTTTTCCTTATCATAATCCCCCTCATTTACTCCAATCACAATTGTTTTTACAAAATCCTTTCCTTTATATGGAGCAGATATCAGAACCTTTTTTGCTCCTGCTTTTAGGTGTTTTTCAGCTCCTTCCTTTGTTGTGAATATTCCAGTGCTCTCAACAACAACATCAATATCAAGTTTTTTCCATGGCAGCTTTTCAGGATATCTTTCAGAGAAAACCCTTATCTCTTTTCCATTAACCACAATAGAACTATCCTTTGCTTTAATATCTGCATTTAATATGCCATGAACAGAATCATATTTCAGCAGATGAGCAAGCGTTTTTGCATCTGTCAGGTCATTTACAGCAACAAAATCTATATTTTTATTATTTATTCCGGCCCTGAAGACAAGCCTTCCTATCCTTCCAAAACCATTGATTGCAACCCTAATCATAAAATCACCTCTTAAGCAATATTTAATCTAATTATTTCTTTCTTTTTATATGTTTTGGGTTTTTTAAATTTATTCCACAAGCTTT
>JAHJQG010000070.1 GCA_018819345.1 Nanobdellota archaeon | reverse complement strand
AGTAACATGATAAAAGAAATAATTGTTTTTGTATATAAAGTTTTAGTTAAATATATTTGTTGAACGTTAAATGTTATATTTGATATTCCTTCAGGCCTTAAATTCTTAGGGCATTCTTTAATTTCCTAAATGAGGGTACAACAAGATCTGCCTCTTTCAATTCGCTTTTGGTTTGTGTTGTTGTTATCGCAATACAGTATAGGCCTGCTTTTTTTGCCGCAGCAACACCTGCTGCACTGTCCTCGATAACAATCACATCTCTTCTCGGCACTCCGAGTTTTTTCAATGAAAGAATATATACCTCTGGATCAGGTTTCGAGCTTTTGAATTCTTCCCCAGTTACCATAACGTGAAATGCATTTTTAAGCCCAATGAGCCCCAGGATATTATTCACAATTTTTCGTTGAGTTCCCGTTGCAAGACAAAGCTCGAGTTTTCTTCGTTGAAGTTGGCAAATAAATTGTTTCACCCCTGGTATTGGTTTCGCGTATAACCGCACATGCCTAAGTTGGTCCTTTTGGCGTTCTTTGGAAATCTCCTCGATTTGATTCTGTGACAATTTATCTTTGAATTTTTTAGAAAGAAATACACTGGTTTTCAGTCCTACCATTATTTTAAAATCACCCGTGAACAGGTGCAAGCCTCTTTTCTTCAGCAGTATTGTAAGACAATTGAATTTTACCCATTCAGAGTTCACGAGGACTCCGTCAAAGTCAAAAATTATTGCTTTCATGTCTTTTCGCATAATCTTTATGAAGCTGGCTGAGAATAAAAACTTATCGGTAGTGCTCAGCAATTGTTCAATTTCATAATTAGTTTACACTTCTTATATTTTAACAAATTCCTGCTTTTTGGTGATTTCTATGGAAAAATTAAATTTCAATAATACATTAAATAGTTACATCAAATTTTTAATTATTCATGAGCTTGAGATTAATGAACAACAATACCTTTCAAAAGAGGAAATTGAAAACTATTCAAATATTGATTCTGTTATTGAGATAATGTATAATGAGTTTGATAAAAACATAGAACCCAATAAGAGAATTCTTAATTTAAACCAATAAATTTATATATATTTGAGTTCTTTTAAGTAGTAAAATGATAATAGACAGATTAAATTTGGAATGTTCTGAAATACTTAAGTCAGAATTTAAGATTAAACCATATAAATCCAATTATAAAATTTATTCTAATGAAGAATGGAATAAATTCCTTGTTCAAACAAATAGCAATAAAGAAAGTTTAGGAGTTTATTTTTCTCGTTCTTTTTCTGCTCATTTAAAGAGAGATTCAGAATTTTTACCTGTTAATTTTCTCCATGAATTTTTTGGTCATGGACTATTTTGTGAATATTCACTAATTGGCAAGAATATTGTTACATTGGACAGTAAGTTGGAAGAAACTGAAAAACAAATTTTAAGTGTTAAAAAACTTCCAAAGAATAAACATTTTAAGATAGGTAAAACAAATCCTTATTTTAATATTTATAAAAAACAAATTAATGAATTAAGAAAGTTTTGTAATGAGAATAACCACAATTATGAAGGATTTGCTATGTGGTTAGAAGATTACCTCGCCAGTTTTACTAACAATAAGCATCTATTTGAAAAAAAGATGGAAAAAATTGTTCATTCCAAATATAGGAGATTATTTAATCAATTTAAGTCATTTGAAGATAAATATGGGAAGTTTGCTTTGGTTTACCAACTTGGTTTCCCAAAATTTTATGATAAAAGCATTATTATTGATATACTAAAAAAAAGGTATGACAAGGAATTTGAAACTATTGAGTTATGCATCCTTTATGGCTCAAGGAAACCATATTCTGATATTGATTTGTTTATTGTTTCTGACAAAATAGATTCTTATCAAGATATATGGTTTGATGTTTATGCTAAAACAAAAAAAGAATTTGACCATGAACTAAAGATGCTTGATATTTCTATAACTGATCCTATATTTTCAGGAGAGTTTATTATTGGTAGTGATAATTCAGATCCATTGCGAAAAAAGGTTCTTGATATGCCAATAACAAAAGAAGCAATAAATCATAATCTAAAAAAAAGCGAGGAACAAGGAAAGTTTGCTTTAATGCTTCCTAAAAATTCTAAAGAATGGAAAATTGCATCAAGCTATGAGAATAGTTTAAGAACCAATGCAGAAGAACTAAAAAAAGGGAAAAAGATGCTTACTTTAAGATGAAATTTGAAGAAATTGATTCATTTGAAAAATTAGAAGATAAATTGATTTATTCGTACTTGCCCACAGAAATTGAATGCAATTTTTTATGTGAATTTTTTGAAAATTTTGCAGGTATAAAGGTTAAGAACATTTTAGACGTTGGATGCAGATATGGCAGACATACTTTAGAACTTGCTAAAAGAGGGTATAATGTTATTGGTTTAGACATATCAAAAAAAGTAATTAAAATTGCAAACAAAAAAGAGAAAGAAAAATATAATAAATTTATTGTAGGTGATATTTGTAATATAAAATTTGAAAAAAAATTTGATGCAATTTATTCTCATAATTTTACTATGAATTATATAATAGAAAAAGATAATGTTAATAAGGCTCTTAAAAATATTAATAAATCAATTAATAAAGGAGGAATATTTATTTTTGATTCTTTTTATCCAACTAATTTAATAAATGAAAAAAAATATTCTAAAAGGTTATATCTTCAAAAAGAATTTAAAGGGCTAATATTAAAAAAGTTGTCAAAGCACAAGATAGATACCTATAATCAGATACACATAGAAGAGAGTATATATATTTTAAATGATGGCATAAATGAAAAAAAGTTCTCAGCTAGAGAAGTTTTAAGGTACTATGAACCAGAAGAAATAGGTGATTTATTGAAGAGATGCAGTTTCAACAAAATTAATTTTTTTGATAGGAATACACATCAACAGATTACAAAAACAACAACAGGAATATACGTAGTTGCTAAAAAATAATATCTCGAAAATCTTCCGAACATGTTTGCGAAAGTTATTTATACTTATTAATCTATAATATAAATAATAGTTAGTAAACTAACTAAAGGAGGTATAAAATGCAAAGCCAAATTTTAGAACAAATTCTAGAACCAGTCCAAAGACCAGAAAAGGGGTATGTAACAATAGATTTGTATACATCAGGTCAATTCCAAATGTATACAGGACAATTTAAGCCAATAAACCCTTTTTTTCCAACAGCTACAGGATTTGGGATAAATATACCAAAACCATTAAAAGGAATTAATGATTACCATGAAACCTTCAAATTAGATAGGTATGATAATTTATATAATGGACATTCTTCCGTTACAATTAATGGGATAAAAATAAGGCTAGACCATAATGAATAAAAAACTGAAAGTGATTGGAAGTGGGAATAAAGAGGGACGATCCTTCTTTATTTTTAATAAAGAGGAATCTTTTTTTAGTTTATTTTCTTCCTTTTTAATTAACTGTGGTTTTAGAAATTTAGGTATATATGAAGATTACCAAGAAGAAAAACCAGATATTAAGCTTTTTAACAATAAGGTTGAAAATTTTAAGAATGAAGAATATGACATTGATATTGTATATACTAATAATAGCATAATTTTAATAATAAGAACAAATCCAGAAAATTATAAAAGGTTAATGAGTGGTGTTGAAAATATTGCAGATTTTAACTGAAATATCTGTAATTGCCTATCTTTTCTAATCAACAATAACTGTTTCAAGCTTTTTAAGGTTGCAGAAGTCTGTTGAGTATGTGTAGGCCCCGGCATTCAGAAAAATTATTTTATCTCCTACCTTGGGGTTTTCAAGGTAAACCCTGTAGCGGAATATGTCCATTGAGTCAGGTGTACATCCCTTTATCACATAAGGTGTTCCCTGCTTTAGCTCGCCCTCAACCAATAATCTTATGTCTGCAACAAAGGTGTCCATTGCTGAGTTAAAGACAGAGCAGTTGATTACAATGTTGTTATTGTATATATTAACTATCTCGGCCTCTAATTTTATGCCTGGCCCTGCAATGAAACGCCCTGGCTCAACAATCATCTTTATGTTGTAGTTATGAAGCCAGTCTTTTAACTCTCTTATTTTTTTGAAAATTTGTGGAGAAAGATCTTCTGTATAATTTCTATAGCTAACAGGTATGCCTCCTCCAATGTTCACAATATCAATCTGTTTTATTATTTCTTCAGGAATTGATTCGCTTAGTTCATATTTCAAAGACCACTCACTTATATTCTGAGTCTTTCTGTGAAAATGTATTCCAAGCTTATTTATGTTATTGTTTTTTCTAAGTTTTGGGATAAGCTCATTAACCTGAGAAGAATAAAGACCATAAACATAATGCTTTCCTGTTCTTATTGTATTTTCCTTCAGGCGCATCCTTAACAAAAGATTAATTTTTTTGTTATTTTTCTTTGTGTAATCAAGCAGAATCTTTAAATCATTTTCATTATCCACAACAAAGTTCTCAACATCTTTTTCAAACAAGATATCAAGCTCTTTATCTTTCCATGCCTGTGCAAAAAACCATACTCTTTTTTTGTTTTTAACATGCTCTAATGATGAAATAAAATGGATTGTAAAAAAACATTTGGTTTTTTCCTCAAGGATTTCAGCTACAATAGGATTTGTCTTTACGCTGTATGAAACAATATCTGAAATCTGCTTTATTTTATTGTATTGCTCAATTACCTTTGATTTTGAAAGTACGAACTTTGCATTTGTCAGCATTTTATAATTCCCTCTTTGCATAATGTTTCCAGAGCATTTATCATTGCTATTGGGAATGTTATTGAAACATCACCAATAACAGTAGCAGCATCTGCATCATCCTTTATCTTTCCCCATGACTTTGCTTCTTTTGTTGTTGCGCCGCTCATGCTGCCAGAGGTATGGTGTGCAGTTGTCATGTAAACAGCATAATTCAGGCCGCCATTTAACAAGCATGAAAAAATTGCATGATGCTTTGAAACTCCACCGCCAAGGGAAATTATTCCCTTTCTCTCATCATGGCTTGTTGAAAACAGAATGTTTGCAAAATCCTTTACAACATCAACAACAAAATCAGGGTGCTTTTGCTGGAACATGAACAAATGAAAGCCAAATGCGCCGTCTGTTATAGCAGGGCAGAATATTGGGACATTGTTTTTTGCTGCCTGATACAAAATAGAGTCTTCATCTTTTAATGTTAATCCTATTTCCTTTAATAATTCTGAAACAGGCCATCTCTTTTTCTTTTCATAAAGTTTTTGTAATAAGGGCTGTATCATATCCTCAAACCTTGCATAGCTCTCATTTCTGATGAAAAGATTTCCAACCCTGTTAACCCCTTTCTCATAAAGCTCAATATCATCCATGTTGAAATCTCCGATTATGAATTTTTCGCCAATTGCCTTCATAAAGTCCTCTTCAAGGCCGCCAATGGTTGTAACTATAACATCTGCTATCTTCAGCTTTATAAGCTGTGCAAAAAAACCCCTCAGTCCGGATGTAACCATGTTTGAGGTAAAGGTAAAGAATATTTTTACACCCTCTTTTTTCATCTTTATAATTATATTGGATGCCCTTGCAAGCTCTACTCCCTGAAACCCAACCCTGCCTATTTTGTCTGCAAGCGATTTAACACTCATGCCCTTTTCCCATTTGAAATCATGCACTTTTTCCATAACAAACACCCTTATAGTTTAATTTTGAACTTAAATTAAGATAATTAAATAGATTAATCTAGTTAAAAGAAACAGCTTATGAACCCTGTTTTCTTACTGAACTCATATGAAAAAGAAAAGAAAAGGCATATTTAAAACTTTCCTTATAGCTCTAGTTGGGTTATATATTTTTTGGAGATTTTCAACGGTGCCCATAACTAAAACCCAATACCTT
>JAHJQG010000069.1 GCA_018819345.1 Nanobdellota archaeon | reverse complement strand
ACTCAAAAAAAGAAAATCTTTCTTTAAAGGAATTCACAGAAAAATACACAAAATACTTTTTTGAGGACTTGGAAACATTAAACATAGAAAAAGTGGAGATTTATCCAAGGGCAACAGAGCATATAAAAGAAATGGTTGAATTAATAAAAAAGCTTCTTGAAAAAGGCTATGCCTACAAGGCAGATGATGCAATCTACTATGATATCAAGAAATTCAAAGAGTATGGCAAGCTGTCGCATTTAAACATAAGCGAGTTAAAAGCAGGAGCAAGAGTTTGCCAGGATGAATATGACAAAGAGCATGTAAATGATTTTGCTTTATGGAAATTCTGGGACAAAGAGGATAGAGATGTTTTCTGGGAAACAGAGCTTGGTAAAGGAAGACCGGGATGGCATATTGAGTGTTCGGCAATGAGCATGAAGTATTTAGGAGAGACATTTGATATCCATACAGGCGGTGTTGATCTGATATTTCCGCACCATGAAAATGAGATTGCGCAGAGCGAGGCTGCAACAGGAAAAAAGTTTGTTAATTACTGGCTTCATAACGAGCATTTATTAGTCAATAATAAAAAAATGAGCAAAAGCCTTGGGAATTTCTACACTCTAAGAGACTTGTTAAAAAAAGCATACAGCCCAAGGTCAATAAGATATATCCTGCTTGCAACACACTACAGGCAAAAGCTTAATTTCACCTTTGAAAGCCTGAAAGCAGCAGAGAACTCAATAAAAAGGCTGGATGAATTCATTATTAAGCTAAAAGATGTAAAAAGTGAAAAAAACAACAAGGAAATCTATGTTTTAATAGAAAAAGCAAAAAGCGATTTTGAGGATGCAATGGATGATGACTTAAATGTTTCAATTGCTTTATCTGTAATATTTGAGTTTGTAAAAAAAATAAACACATTCATAATGAATGAGCAGATAAGCAAGAAAGATGCTGAAAAAGCCATTGCTTTAATGCATGATCTTGATTCTGTTTTTGGAATCCTGAAAAAAGAAGAAAAAGAGAAAATAAGCGAAGAAATAAAACAGTTAATTGAAAAGAGAGAGGAAGCAAGGAAAAACAAGGACTGGAAAGAGGCAGATAAAATAAGAGACAAATTAAAGGAAAAAGGAATAATCTTAAAAGACACAAAAGAAGGTGTTAGGTGGGAGAAAGTAACCACTTAAACATAGAAATTCTTAAATAATAGTTATTTTTATCTTTAATTTGGTGGGGTAATTTTAAAATGCAAAAAAATGAAATTTTAGAAAAAAGAATGTATTTTGGTTTTGATGTTAAACCAGAAAAAATTGAGGAATATAAAAAATTAAAGCCTCAAAAAGCAAACATTTTCTCTGCATGCATAAGAGAAAAAGAGAGTAACATAGATGAATATGTATTAAACATACAAATAAATTTAATTGAAGAGGATGGAAAAATAAAAAAGCCAATAGACCCAATAAGATATGAGAAAGAGGAAGATGTTGATAATTTAGTAAAAGATTTAGGATTAGGTAATAGTCTCAATGAATTAAGGGGCAAATATCTGGATACCTTTATAACCCCTCTTTGTAATCAAAAAGTCTATGCATATGTAATTGAAAACAAAGTGGTCGCTCTTTCTGCATACAAATAAATAATTTTTATTTTTAATTAAAATTTAATCTTCTATTCCTATTTTTATTTCTGGATTGGTTGTTTCTAAGTCTGCTTTATCGCCAAAAACAATTTCTTCTGCCTTTATTGTTGCTTTTATGTCTTTTGAAACTGGCTTAATAATTTTCTTCGTGTTTTCATCGCACTTGATTGTCAGTGTTTTAATTGGCTTGTTTAATGAAAGGTTTTTCTCTGACTTGTATTTTCTTACACATGAAATAACACTAATTGCATTATCGCCTGCAAGCTCTGCTTTTTCATCAGCAAGCTCTTTTTGGTATTTTGGCCAATCAGAAACATGAATGCTCTTCAACCTTTCAATCTTTGCAAAATAAAGATGATAGATTTCCTCTGTAATATGAGGCATTATAGGGGTCATTAATTTTAATATTGCAAGTGTTACATTATACAATGTATAGTGTGCTGACTCAACTGCCTCCTTGCTGTAATTTTCTTTATTGTAGAGTCTATCCTTAACAATTTCTAAATAATTATCACAGAACTGCTGCCAGAAAAACTTTTCTGTTTCTGATTTTGTTCTTGAGAAATCATACTTAAGGAAAGAATCTGTGCATTCTTTAATAAGTTTGTTAAGCTTTGAAAATATCCATCTGTCAATTATCTCAAGCTTTGTTTTCCTTGGCTTATAATCTTTTAAGTTCATTATTGCAAACTTTGATGCATTCCACATCTTTGTCATCATTTTCTTTCCAGAAACAAGCTCTTTTTCCTGATATGGAATATCTGAGCCAAGCTTTGCAGATGCTGCCCAAAACCTCATTGCATCAGCTCCATATTTTTCCAGCACATCATGTGGCTCAATAATATTTCCCTTGCTCTTGCTCATCTTTTTTCCTTTTGGGTCAAGGGCATGGCCATTTATCATAACATCCTTCCAGGGCAGTTTGTTTTCATGCAAAAGCATTTTTACAACAGTGTTGAAAAGCCAGAAAGTGATTATATCATGCCCATTGCTCCTTAAGGACATTGGAATCATTTTATTAAAGAACTTGTTGTCTTCTTTCCATTTTGTTGCAATCATCGGGCTTAAGCTTGAGGTAGCCCATGTATCCAGAACATCTTTTTCAGGAATAATGTTTTCACACCCGCATTTAGGGCATTTATCCAAAGGAGCTTTGTCTGTTGTAGGGTCAACTGGCAAATCCTTTTCTTTTGCAACTATTACCTCTCCGCATTTTTCGCAATACCATACTGGAATTGGAACACCATAAAACCTCTGCCTTGATAAGCACCAGTCCCACTGCAACCCATTTACCCAGTTGTCATATCTTACTTTCATATGCTTTGGATGCCAGTTTAATTTATTCCCAACATCAAGTAATTTGTCCTTAATATCAAGGTATTTCAAAAACCATTGCTTTGTAACTAAGAACTCAACTTCTGTACCACATCTTTCATGAACATTTAAAGTATGGATTATCTGCTCCTGCTTTACCATAAGTTTGTTTTGTTTTAAATCCTGAATTATTTTTTCCCTTGCTTGATTTATCTTTAGTCCCTTGTATTTGCCTGCAAGCTCATTCATTAAACCGTCTATGTTTATGCTTACCTTCAATGGCAGGTTGTATGCACTCCACCAGTCAATGTCAGCAAGATCACCAAAAGTGCAGCACATCACAATTCCTGTTCCTTTTTCAGGGTCTGCTCTTCTGTCTGCTATTATTGGAACCTTATGGTTGAATAAAGGGACAATTGCATTTTTTCCAATAAGTTCTTTATGCTTTTTATCATCAGGATTTACAAAAACAGCTACGCAGGATGATAAAAGTTCAGGCCTTGTTGTTGCAATCTCTAATTTTTTATCAGAATTTTCAAGTCTAAAATAAATATAACTGAAAAAGCTTGTTTTTTCCTTGTCCTCAAGCTCAACCTGTGCAATTGCTGTCTGGCACTTTGGGCACCATATTGTTGGGGCTTCTTTTCTGTATTCACGGCCTTTATTATACAAATCAATAAAAGACCTTTGAGATGTTTTTCTGCACCATTCATCAATTGTCCTATAATTTATTGACCAGTCAGGAGATATTCCTAATGATGACCAGTTTTTTTTCAGCTCTTTCTCAGCTTCCCTTGTTTCCTTAAGGCATAATTTTATGAATTCAGGCCTCGGCATATCTCTTGCCCTAATATTGCATTTTTCCTCAACAAAGCGCTCTGTTGCAAGGCCATTGTCATCAAAGCCAAACGGGTAAAATATATTCTTTCCAAGCATTCTCTGGAATCTCATAACATAGTCTGCCTGTGAATATGCCATGGCGTGGCCTATGTGCATCTTTCCTGAAACAGTTGGGGGAGGAGTATCACATGAAAATAACTCTTTCTTTGAATCTGGGTCAAACTTATAAATTCCCTGTTTTTCCCAGTATTCCTGCCACTTCTTTTCTGCCTGTTTTGGCTCATAATGCTTTGGTAATTCCATTTTACTAAGAACAAGGGGCTTATTATATAAAGTTTTTGCTGAAAATCAGGTTAAACTGCTGTTAAGTTCAATTACTACGAGGTCGCCTTTCGAAAAATTTATAAAAATCAAACAAATCTATTATACTATGGAGAAAGTAACAAAACCTTGCCAGCCTGAAGAAGAAAAACACATATTCAGTAGGGGAATTGATTATTTTAAGACTGGCAAAGTTTCTATTTGGGGTCTTGGTGACAAAAACACCCTACAACTTCTGAAAAAAATTGAAATTCATGGGAAGTGGCTCAATCTTGCCGCAGGCGATGGTCGCTATAATCTGAATTTATTGGAAAAAGCTGATTTTGTTGTTGCTTCTGATATTGATGAAAGTGCCCTTAGTAAATTGTGGCATAATACTCCGGAGGAATATAGAGCAAAATTAGATACAAAATTATTTGATATTACTAAAAAATTCCCATTTGAAAATAATTCATTTGATGGTGTTTTTTGCACGGGCACTTTACATCTTTTTCCAAAAGAAATTTTGCAGAAAATAATTTTTGAAATTGACAGAATTCTCAAATCAAATGGAAGAGTTATTATTGATTTTGCAACTGATGTAAAAAGAACATCTCCAGACGGAAAATTAGTGACATTTGGAAAAGAGCCTTCATATACTTTGAAAGATGCAAAATCAACTTTGAAGAAATTATTCAAAAATTATAAAATTAAAATGTATGATTCAGGAGTTGTAGAAGATTTTGAAGCAGCCAATCTCCCCTATACATTAAATTGTAGATTTGTTATTTTGATAGTAGATAAAAAGTGAAGACGACCCCTACGCAACTTTCTCCGCTTCGCTACGCACCCCCCTGTGCTCTCCTCCTTTCAGTCGTCAGGTCACTTAACAGCAATTTGCAGATGTTAAGTTCAATTGCTCAGCAGCGGAATATTTAAATACCATTCAATAAATTTATTCTGTTATGAAAAGCACAGACTATTTGAAAAGTAAAAACATAGAATTTAAGATAATTCATTTAAATAAAATTCCAAGAACTGCCCAAGATGTTGAAAGAATTTATGGTTGTCCCCTTCACCAAGTTTTGAAAACTCTTATTTTTATAGGTAAGACTGAACCGGTAATCGTTGTTTTGCCAGGAGATAAAAGAGCTGATATGGATAAATTAAAAGAAGTTACAAAAGGAAACAATCTTCGAATGGCAAAACCTGATGAGGTAGAAGAAATAACTGGCTATACAATTGGAGGAATTTCGCCTTTTGGCATTGAAAAAAATGTAAAGAAAATTATTGATGAAAGTGTTTTCAAAATCAAAACTGTAAATATTGGAAGCGGGAAAGCAGAGATTGGCATTGAGTTGGATTCTGAAGAATTAAGAAGAGCATGGGATGGAATTATAGCCAATATTTCACAGAAAGCATGCAATTAGATTATTAAGATTACACCAATAAACATCAAAGCTATAGCAATCAGTTTTAGCAACACAGTTGATTTTCCAATTTCTTCTTTTAATATTTTAGGATAAAAAATAGTTAAGATTACAGCAATTAATAAAACAAAAAATGGCTGGACTGAAGATAGAGCATTTACTAAAGTTACATACCCAATTGCCATGGCAATTGTAATTAATAGAACACCAACTAAATTAAGTATTTCATTTAAAGATATTACAATAATCACTTTTTTGCCATGCTCTCTTACTACAAATATTAAATCCTGAAAACTAAAGCAGAATATTGGAATTAAAGCAAAAAATGCTCCAATCCTGACGTATGAAAATATAGTCCAGAAATCAGCAAAATTAAGAAGATACTTTGTTATAACTGCATTTACAGACAATGTTAAAGAAGCAATAATCATAAACCAAAAGGCTTTTCCAAAACTAAGTTTTATGAAATTTTTTGAAGAGATAAGAACTGCACCAGTTATCAAGAAAAATATGCCTAAATATTTTATTGGAGTAAAAATTTCTCCTAGGAATATTGCTGCAAGAATTGAAACAAACAATGGAGTTAAATAAAATAAGGGAACAACTCGTGAAATTTCCTCTATTTTTACTGCTTTGAAATAAAAAAGAATTGCCATAATATAGAAAATTCCAGCAACAAAAGCCAAGGCAATATTAAAATAAGATAGATAGGAAAAGCCGTGAAACAAATACACAAAAAAACTTGCGAATAAACCAATTACACCAAGAATCATAAGGGGAATAACCGGCTTTCTAACCCATTTTGTGAAAATATATTTATCTACTGTATTTACAATTGCCCATACTAGAGCTGCTAAAATTGAAAATAATATCCATGGCATAATAATTAGTTATAAGGCATAGTTAATAAATTTTCCTAAAACATTAGGCATGCTCAAGATGAATTAGAAATCGTTGTTTTAACCAGTTCTTTAAGGGTTTCAAGGGCTTTTTCAGAGAAATCTGTTTTTAATGAGCCCATTGCAAAATTATTTCTTCCTCCTCCTCGGCCATTAAACTTTTTCATGACTTCTTTCAATAACTCATTGGCCTTAATACTGGAGTCTTCTGAGGCCATTATCAAAAGCTGTGAATCCTCACCAATTTTGTTGATAAAGCATACTATTGTTTTTTCCTTTACTAATGAAGCAGCATGATCAACCAGCTGTTTTCTTTCAACATCTTGGAATATGTTTGATATGAAATTAATATCATTGATTTTCTCTTCATTTACATCCTGAACAAGCTTTGAGCTGAGTTCTCTTATCTTGTTTGTTTTAAGCTCATTATCAGTCATTAGCTTTTTGATGAAGTCAGGAACCTCTTTAACATCTTTTTTTATTATTGAAGAAGATAGTCTTGCTATCCTTGCAAGCTCAAACAATTCTTCTGAAACATTTGTCTTGAATCTTATCTCATAAACCCCTCTTACAATATTAAACTTTGTAATCAGAATATTGCCAATAAAACCTGTTTTTAAGGCATGGGTTCCAGCGCATGCTGCAATATCATAATCCTTTACCTCAACAATCCTTATTTTCTCATCTTTTATGCGGTCAAGCTTTATCCTTAATTCTGGAATTTTTGCTGCCTCTTCTTTTGTTACATCCTTAACAATTATATCTTTATTTTCTTTTATAATTTTGTTTGCAAGCTTTTCTGCCTCAAAGATTTTCTCCCATGTTAAATCCCTGCATATAACAAAAAGCGAGGATTCATCTTCATCTAATCTTACCTTGTCAACTTTAATATCTTTTATTGTTTTAAGCAATGCTCCCATGAAGACATGCTCACCTGAATGCATTCTTACAAGGCTTAGCCTTCTCTTAATACTGTGCTGGCATATAACCCTATCATTTATTTTCAAGGTTCCATCAATAATCTTAAGCTTATGAACTATCTTACTGTTTTTTTTAGAAACATCAACAACCTTTCCCTCAAAATAATTGTTTTTTATAATGCCTGTGTCGCAGGGCTGGCCTCCCCCAGCAGGATAAAAAATAGTATCATCTAGCTCAACTAAAAGAAAGCCATATTTTTCTTCAATATTTGTTACCTTAGATTCTTTTTCATGGAAAAAAGGCTCTTGGTAAGTTTTCATCTTAACAGCTTTGTGAATATTTCTTTTAATTCTTTTGGCGAGGCCTTTCCTTTAGTAGCTCTCATGACCTGTCCAACTAAAAAATTAAGAGCTTCTTTTCTTCCTTTTTTATAATCAGAAACAACCTTTTCATGCTGTTTTATAGCATCTTTGCAGAGCTTTTCAAGTTCTTTAACACCTGAAATAGCACCCAGCTTATGTTCTTTTACATATTCATTTACATCAAATGGCTTTTCAGCAAGGCTTTCAAGGATTTTCTGTGCTGTTGTTTCTGTTATTTTTTTATCTTCAACTAATCTTAATAAATCAATAAAGTGCTTTTCATTTATTTCTGTATCAGAAAGCTCTTTTTTATTATAATTCAAAACCCTTAATAGCTCAAACCTCAGCCATCTTGCTGCAAGCAATGGATTTATTTTCTTGGCTGTTTTCTCAAACAGTTCAGAAAGCAGGATATCAGAGCAAACAACAAATGCATCCTCTTTCTTAATTTTGTATTTTACCATAAATCTTTTTATTTTCTCATCAGGCCTTTCAGGAAGCCTTTCCCTGATTTTTTTAATTTCATTTTCAGTTAATTTAATCACAGGAAGATCAGGCTCTGGAATAAACATATAATCTGCTGCTGTTTCCTTTAATCTCATAAAAACAGTTGTTCCATGCTTTTCATTAAAAGCGCGGGTTTGCTGCTTTATTGTCTTGCCTTCATTAATTTCCTTTTCCTGCCTAAATATCTCATATTCAATTGTTTTTACAATGTTTTTGAATGAGTTTACATTTTTTACCTCAACCCTGTTAAATTTTGGACTAATAGAAATATTTGTGTCTGCCTTTACTCCTGCATTTTTATCAATTGCCTTTATATAATCAAGAGTTGTTATTAAGCTCTTGAGCCATTTTCTTACCTGCCCTGAAGATTTAAAATCAGGCTTTGTTACAATCTCAACAAGCGGAAAGCCGCTTCTGTTGTAATCAACCTGGCCAGTCAAAGGATCCCATTTTGCAGGGTCTTCCTCAAGATGAACCTCTTCAATTCCTATGCCAAGAAATTTTCCATTCTCACCAACTGGAACAGAATAAGAGCCAGACATTGTTTTCTGGAAGCCAGCAGGAAGGTCAGGCCATGAATAATGTTTTCTCTGGAATAGTAATCTTTTGTTTATTTTGCAGCCAAGCATTAGGGCTATTGCAATTATCTTGTCAACTGCCTGCTTGTTTGGAAGCATTGGCTTTGAGCCAGGCATTGCAGTGCATATTGGGCAGATGTTTGTGTTTGGCCTTGCATCCTCCTCAATAGCACAGTTGCAGAATAACTTGGTTTTATTTTCGACATTGATATAGCCGTGGATTTCAAGGCCGCACTTTATCTTAATCATAAAAGAATATTATTATAAAATGTTTATATAACTTACGGATTTACAACAGTTATGAAAAAGGCCTTTTCTGCATAGCTTTCTGGGCCGACTAATGCCCTGCACCTGTATTCTGTTGGCTTTGCATCCTCGGTTGCTTTTACAACAAGAGGGAAAACCTCAACCTGGTCTTTTCCAAGGCCTTCTATTGTGTCTGTGTATTCAAAAATAATATCTGTAGCTGGCTTTGCCCTTGAATCCATTGCCTCATCGCAAAAGAACTCTATTGTAAAGTCAGATGCTTCATCTTTCTGGTTCATCACGCCAAAATAAAGTGTTTTTTCAGTTTTCCTTTCAATCTCAAAACTAGATTGTGTTATTGCAAACTTGTTCTTTCTATCAGCAATTTTTTCTTTTAATTCAACTGCTTCTTTTGGCTCGGTTTCTTCAGCCTCTTCCTCAACTGGCTCTTCTGGTTCAGCTGGCTCTTGTTCAGTTACCTCAGGAGCTTCCTCAATAACATCAGCAGAATCATCAATAGTTTCTTCATCTTCAACTTTTTCAGCACATCCTGAAATCAAAAATAAACCTATTACCAAAACAAGCAATATTATTTTTCTCATATAATCACCCCATTCTGCTATTTAGTTTATTATTATTTAAATTTTGCTATTAATTTAAGGGGTCATTCTTAGCATTGTCCTTGGGAAAGGTATTGTGTCCTTGATGTTGTCTGATTTACAGAGCCATGCAATTACTCTTTCAACTCCGAGGCCATAGCCAGAATGTGGAACAGAGCCATATCTTCTTGTGTCAAAATACCACTCATATTTTTCAGGCTTTTCTCCTTGTGCAATTAAGGCCTTTTTCATTTCCCCTATATCTGTATCTCTCTCGCTTCCGCCTATTATTTCCCCATAGCCCTCGGGAGCAAGCATATCAAAGCATAAAGCTGTTTCTGGGTTTTTTGGGTCTTTAAGTTTGTAAAAAGCCATTATCTTTTTAGGATAATTTGTTATTATTAATGGCTTGTCATAGTGCTTTGCAATTGCATCCTCTTCAATGGTTCTTAAGTCCTTTCCCCATTCAACTTTCAGGCCATCTTTCTTTAATATCTCCAAAGCTTTGGTATAAGTAATTCTTGGGAAGGGTGTTTTTATCTTTTTTAGCTTTTCAATGTCCTGGCCTAAAAATTTTAATTCTTCTTCATTATGCTCAACAACATATTTTACAATAAAAGCAACCAAATCCTCTGCATTTTTTAGTATGTCATCAAGCTTATACCAGGCAATTTCTGTTTCAGCCATCCAAAACTCAGATAAATGCCTTGATGTTTTTGATTTTTCAGCTCTGAAGCATGGTGAGATTGTATAAATTTTTTCCAGAGCAGAAATCATTGCTTCTGCATAAAGCTGCCATGACTGTGTTAAATACATAATGTCATCAAAATACTTTACTTCAAAAAGAGTTGAGCCACCTTCGCAGCTTGTTGGAGAGAACATTGGAGAATGCTCCTCATAAAATCCTTTATCATTGAAAAATTTTCTTATTGCCTGAAAAACAGATGACCTTACTTTTAATATTGCAGTCATTTTTCTTGACCTTAGCCAGAGATGCCTTTTATCCAATAAGAACTCAGGGCTCTGGTCTTTTGTTATTGGAAATACATCGCTTTCTCCGATTATTTTTAGTGAGGAAACAGAAATTTCAAAGCCAGTTGGAGCGCGCTCATCTTTTTTGATTTCTCCTGTTATTTCAAGTGAGCATTCCATTGTGGCTTTTAAGGCCTGATTCCAGATGTCCTCGCTCAGTTTTGATTTTTCAACAACACATTGAATTATATCTGTTGAATCGCGCAAAACTATAAAGGCCATTTTATTGCTGTTCCTTACACGATAGCACCAGCCCCTTACATTGACTTGGCCTGTGCCTTTTTCCATTGCCTGTTTTATTGATATAAATTCCATGATTAAAACCCCTTAATCATTAATAGAAAAGGTGTTATTTATAAAATTTTGTAAAAAATTAGAAAGATTATTTAATTAAAGCCGAATTCTTAGTAAAAATGTTCAAGATTCAGTATGAGGATGAAAAGAGCAAAGCAAGGGCTGGCCTATTGAAAACAGCGCATGGCAAGGTTGAAACTCCGTTTTTTATGCCTGTTGCAACAAGGGCAATTGGAAAATATATTGGTGCTTTTGACTATAAAGAGGTTAATGCCAATGCAATAATATGCAATGCTTTTATTCTTTCCTTGAGGCCGGGAATAAATGTAATTGAAAAAGCAGGGGGAATTCATAAGTTCATGAACTTCGATAAAACAATTTTCACAGACTGCGGCGGGTTCCAGATGCTGAGAGAGAGCTTTTTGCAGGGCTCAACAAAAAAAGGAATTCTATTCACAAATCCGTTTGATAATTCAACACAGGTTGTAACGCCTGAAAAAATAATGCATATTGAACAGACTATTGGCTCAGATGTTGCAATGGTCTTGGATGATGTTTCTCCTTATGGCGCCCCATACGAGCAGTTTGTTAATTCTCTAAAAAACACAAAAAAATGGGCAGAGGAATGCAAAAAACACCACACAGATAAAAAACAGCTTTTGTTTGGAATTGTTCAGGGCGGTTTTTTCAAGGATTTAAGAGAGGAAAGTGCAAAGTTTGTAAGCAGTCTTGATTTTGATGGGATTGCAATTGGCGGCCTGGCAATAGGAGAGCCAATGAAAGAGATGTTCAAGGCAGTAAACTATGCAATGCCCTATATCACAAAGGAAAAAATACATTACCTAATGGGAGTTGGAAGCCCTGACCACTTATTAGACTGCATAAGCCTTGGCATAGATTGCTTTGACTCTGTATTTCCTACGCAGAATGCAAGGCATAACACTTTATTCACTTGGGATGGCAAGATTGCAATAAAAAAAGCAAAGTACAAGTTTGACTTAAATCCAATTGACAAAAACTGTGACTGCAAAATATGCCAAAACCTAACAAGAAGCTATCTGCATCATCTGGCAAAGATAAATGACCCTGAAGCAAAGAGATATATGCAGCATCATAACCTTTATTTCACACTAGAGCTCATGAAAAAGGCCAGAATAGCAATAAAGGAAAACAATTTTGAGAAATTCAAAAAAGAGTTTGAACAAAGATTCAATAAAAAAGAGAAATAGTTACTTCTTTTTCTTTAGGAAAGTTGACTTTATATGCAATTCCTTTAATTGTGTTTCATCAACATCAGATGGTGAGCCATCCATTGGGCATTGGGCCGCTTTGTTCTTTGGGAATGCAATGATTTCCCTTATATCATGCAGGCCGGCCATTAAAGCAACTGTCCTGTCCAAACCTAAGCCCATTCCTCCATGAACAGGACCTCCATAGTTATATGCCTCAAGCAAGAATCCAAATTTCTCTTTTGCTTCCTCTTTTGTCATTCCAATAAACTTCATTATCCTTTCCTGCAGCTCAGGTGAAGTGACTCTTATAGAGCCTGATCCAATCTCAATCCCATTTAAAACAAGGTCCCATAAGTCACCAATTACTTCTCCTGGCCTTTTCTCAAAATCCTTTATGAACTCCTGCTTTGGAATTGTAAACATATGGTGCTCAGGATCCCATCTTTCCTTATCTTCATTCCATGCAAATAAAGGAAAATCCTTTACCCAGCACATCTTAAAATCCTGTTTTTTAACTAAATTAAGGTCATATCTTAATTTCAGCCTTAGCTTGCCAAGAGTTTCATTAACTAGTTTATTGCTGCCTGCAACAAACATCAAAATACTTTCTTTTTTTGCATTTGTTCTTTTCAGTAATTCTTTCTGTATTTTTGGGCTAAAGTACTTGACAATGCTGCTTTCCAGGCCCTTGCCTGAAACTCTCATCCATGCCATTCCATTTGCCTTGTTTTTCTGGCAGAAATCAATATAGTTGTCAAGCTCTTTCCTGCTAAGGTCTTTTTCAGGATTTATGCATTTCACAGTTTCAGCTTTTTTGAAAACCGAGAAATCTGATTTCTTGACAATATCTGTTACATCAATCAGCTCAAGCCCAAATCTTATATCTGGCTTGTCTACTCCAAAGCGTTCTATTGCCTCATTGTATGTAAATACAGGAAATTTCTCCAGGTTAATATTTAAGACTTTTTTGAAGAGATGCTTGTAAAGCCCTTCTGTAAACTCCCTTATGTCATCGCTTGTTACAAAACTCATCTCAAAATCAAACTGCATGTGCTCTGGCTGCCTGTCAGTTCTTAAGTCTTCATCTCTTAAACAAATAGCTGTTTGGTAATACCTGTCAAATCCTGCAATCATCAGTATTTGCTTATATAATTGAGGGCTTTGCGGCAAAGCATAGAATTTTCCAGGATTTACCCTTGATGGAACAATATAATCACGGGCCCCTTCTGGAGTTGACTTGACAAGCATGGGTGTTGTTATCTCAATAAAATCATGCTTATTGAAGTAATCCCTTGCAGTTGTTACAATCTTGTGCCTTAGTGCAATCCTTTTTTGCATAATAGGTCTTCTCAAATCTAAATACCTATATTTCAATCTCATTTCTTCCCCTGCTTCAGCCCTGTCATCAATCTCAATTGGTGGGGTTTTTGCTTTATTAAGAATTTTAAGTTCGTCAACTAAAACTTCTATTTCCCCTGTTTTTAGCTTTGGATTTATCATTCCACTTTTTCTGTTCCTTACCTTGCCTTTTATCTCAAGAACAAACTCCCTGCCAATGTGCTCAGCCATTTTATGAGTATTTTTATTATGGGCTGGGTCAAAGACTATCTGTGTTAGGCCATGCCTGTCCCTGAGGTCAATGAATATTAATCCACCATGGTCTCTTCTGCTCTGGGTCCAGCCATCTAAGACAACTTTCTTTCCAACATCCTTTTTTGTAAGCTCTCCGCATGTATTTGTTCTTCTCATATTATCACTTCTTAAAAGAATTATATATATTCTATATAAAGATTGTGGTAAAAAGAAATAAAGTTAATTATCAGTCAATTATAGTGGTATAAAAAGAAAAAGCTTTACCAGTCGAGGTCATTCAAATCCTGTGCTAAATTATCCAAATCACCTGTATCAAGGTCATCATCCATTACATCAATATCAGAAATATCATCAGATATCTCATTAATAGTTTCATCTCCTGTTTCTTCGGCTGTTGATTCTGGTTCTTCTTCAACTGTTGGTTTTGTAGTAGTTCGCATGCATCCAGCAACAAAGAAAATAGTTAAGATTGTTAGTATTAATATAGCAGTTATTTTATTTTTCATCATGAAACACATCTTTTTATTTTATAATTCTATTATTATTTAAATATTTGGTGGTTTTAAAAAATGCTTTGAGAAAAACAAATTAATACTCTACTGGAGAATAATAAAACTTAAATAACCATGCTCTTCTTTCTTATTAGGGGTTTATGGAAACTTTAATGATTATTTTCAGGATTCTTGGAGGGCTTGCCTTATTTCTGTATGGCATCTACTTGTTAAGCGAGGGCCTGCAAAAAGCTGCTGGCAGAAAATTGAAGGTTATACTAGAGAAATTAACAGACAGGCCTATTAAAGGAATTCTTGGCGGTGCTCTGATTACAGCAATAATTCAGAGCAGCAGCATAACAACAGTAACTTTGGTTGGATTGATTAACGCTGGCCTTATGAGCCTAGAGCAATCAGCTGGTGTTATAATTGGAAGCAACATAGGAACAACAATAACAGCACAATTAGTAGCATTTAAAGTAGGAAAATATGCCCTGCCTATAATCGCAATAGGAACAGCATTGCTGTTTATTGGAAAAAAGAAAAAAACGCACTATATTGGCCAGGTTTTCCTGGGCTTTGGGCTTCTTTTCCTTGGAATGAATTTTATGGCAGATGGGGCAAGGCCACTGCAGGATTCTGTGTTTTTCCTGAATATGATAACCAGTTTTTCTGAAATACCTGTTTTAGGGGTTTTGGCCGGAGCATTGTTCACTGGAATTATCCAGAGCAGCTCTGCAACCTCTGGCTTGGTAATTGCAATGGGCATGGAGAATATTATCAGCTTGAAAGCAGCTATTGCTATTATTATAGGTGCTAATATTGGAACATGTGCTACTGTGCTTATTGCCTCTATTGGCTCTTCCCTTTCCTCAAAAAGAGCTGCCTGGTTTCATCTTATATTTAAATTAATTGGAGCAATAATCTTCATTCCGTTTATTTCATTATTCACTTATCTTGTTTCACTTACGTCAAACAACTTGCCAAGACAGATTGCCAATGCCCACACCTTGTTTAATGTCAGCACTGCATTTTTATTGCTTCCATTCATCTTTGTAATAATCCGCTTCATCAAAGTACTGATTCCTGGGAAAGATGTAAGGATTGACAGAGGGACTAAATTTCTGGAAAAGAGGGTTTTAAACACTCCATCTATTGCTTTGTCGCAGGCTGGAAAAGAGACAGTAAGAATGGCAGGAATAACACAAATCATGCTAAAAGAAAGCAAAATTGCTTTTTTAGAGGGCAGAAAAGATCTCATTGATATTGTGATTAGAAAAGAAGATGCTGTTGATGATATATTCGAGGCTTTAAATAACTATCTTAGTAAGATATCTGAGAAATCCTTAAATAAGCAGGACACAAAAAAACTTGCAATTCTTATGCATAGTGTAGGTGATATTGAAAGAGTAGGAGATCATGTTAATAATATTGTTGAGCTGGTTGAGAGAAAAAATAAAGAAAAACTGAAATTTTCAAAATATGCAATGAAAGAGCTTGAGGTAATGTTTGAGATTGTAGAAAATGTTTATGATAAAGCTGTTATTGCTTTAAAAGATGATGACAAGAAAGTTGCAGCAGAGATTGATGAGCTTGAGATGGAGGTTGACAGAAAAGAGAAGGAATTTGAACATAACCACATAGAAAGAATAAAGAAAAAAATCTGCAATCCTGCCTCTGGCATAATCTTTGTTGATACATTGCGTAATCTTGAAAGAATAAGTGACCATGCAACAAATATTGGCAATGCTGTTATTGCTGGGTTTTAAGAAATAAAAAAATAAAAAAGGGCAAAGGAAATATAATAATATTGCAGAAATAAGTTTATATATTCTCAAAAATAAATTCAGAGATTAAATCAATAACCTTCTGAAAATGTTCTGGTTTTGTGTATCTATGGTCTGCTCCTTTTATTATTTCTAGTCTGCATTTTTTCATTAGTCTGCATGTTTTTTTGCTTTGCTCTATGGGAACTGTCTCATCGCAATCTCCATGTACTATTAAAGAAGGAATATTAATCTTCTTTGCACATTCATAACCATCATTATTCTTAAAATCCTCAAAAAAAGAATAGTTTAATCTAAATTTTGCTCCATGTTCACCTAAATAGAAAGTATAACCCTTATTTTTCCATTCTTTAATCTCTTTTTTTGTGTTTTCTTTATTTTTGACTTCTAAATAATCAGAAACAGGGGATTTTAATGCAAGAAAAAGTAATCCATTTAGCTTTGATGTTGCAACTATGCTTGATATTCCCCCAAAACTTGAGCCAAATAGGCCTATCTTTTTATAGCCTTTTTCTCTTAAGAATTTTACTGCATTAATAATGTCATCAACTGCTTTGGAAATAGTAACATCTTCAAAATTGCCCTCGCTTTCACCGTGGCCAAAAAAGTCAAATCTAAAAGAGGATATTCTTTTTTCATTAAGAATTTTTGATAAAGTTGTATAAGTCTTACTATCTTTGCTTGAACTGAATCCATGGCATAAAACAACAATCAAATTTTCTTTATTTGAGGTTGGATTGGATAATATTCCACAAACCTTATTGCCTTCTGAATCATTAAAATATATTTTCTCTTCCATGTAATTAAATTTGAAAAAAGAAGTATATAAATTTATTGATTTGGCTCCATGATTTCCACTTCAACATTGCATAGCTCTTTGAATCTTTTTGCATCTTCTTCTGAGCCAACAATGCTGCCATAGTGCATTGGAACAGCTATTTTTGGTTTTATTGTGTTTGCTGCCTCTGCTGCTTCTTTTGCATCCATTGTGTATGTTCCTCCAACAGGTAATAATGCAACATCAATTTCTTTTAGCTCTTTCATCTCTGGAATAAAGTCAGTATCTCCTGCATGATATATTCTTTTCCCTGCAATATTAACAATATAACCAACCCATTCATTCACTTTTTCATGAAAATTTTTGTTAAGATTGTAAGCAGGAACTGCTTCTACTACTATGCCAAAGGCCCCAATCTTTTTTCCTGGCTTTACAAGATGGATATCTATGCCCTGGATGTCTGACAGCTTGCTCTGGCAGTCAGGAGGTATAAGAACAATTGTTCCATCCTTTACAATCCCCTTTATGTCTTCTATGCTGCAGTGGTCATAATGGCTGTGGGTGATGAGGATTATGTCTGCATCCTTATCATCTGGAACATTGTATGGGTCAATATAAATGACCTTTTTGTTTGTTATCTTAAAGCTTGAATGTCCAAGCCAGTCAATTTTTACATTTCCTATTAACATTTTATCACCTTTTTATTTTGCAAGTTCTTTTGCTATTGCCTCGCCAAAGCTTTTTGCAGCTGCCGGGCCGTTTGCAGTTATAATCTTACCTTCTTGTGTTACTGAATCACCTGTGTAGGTTGCTCCTTTTGCCTCAATATCATCTTTTCCTGTTGAGAAAACAGTTGCCTGCTTTCCATCTAAAATTCCTGCGTTTGCAAGTATTACAGGAGCAATGCAGATTGCTGCAGTTATTTTTCCATTTTCATAGGAATCCTTTGCAATCTGAAGTGCTGTCTGATCATTAAAATAAACATCTGCTCCAGGGCCACCAACAAATATTATTGCATCATAATCATTAACATTAACATCAGAGATATCCTTATTTACATTAACTACTGCTCCTAAGGAGCCTTTTGCCTGATTAACCCCAGAAGATGCAACAACAACATGTGCATTATAATTATTAAGAACCTCTCCTGTGTCTAACAATTCCTCATCCCTGAAATTAGATGGAGCTATTATCATTAAAACAGATTTTCCAGTTAAATCAATTTTTACCACCTCCTCTTGAGCATGTTGCTCTATAAATTCATTTTCTGGCTCAATAGTTTTCTGAGCACAGCCGTTAATAAGCATTATTAAAAACAAGAACAAAAATTCTTTTTTCATTCTTACCATTCATTAAGACTTTTATATATTTAAATCTTCGCACTCTTTCATTACATCAAACAAAAGCTTTTCCCTGAAAGCAGGGGCAAATATCTGCAATCCAATGGGAACATTATCAACTTCTCCGGCTTTTACAACGCCTGAGCAGATTCCTGCAAGGTTTGCCGGGATTGTAAAAGCGTCAAATGCATATGCTTTCTCTGGATTTATTTTATCTCCTAATTTTGGAGGCAAGCTTGGTGTTACTGGACTTATAATAATATCAACATCCTTGAAAGCATTGTCAAAATCTTTTTTTATCAAGTCCTTTACACTTAATGCTTTTCTGTAATATGTTCCATGATACTCTGCTTTTGATATTTCCTTTCCGCCAATAATTCTTCTCAAAACCTCCTCGCCGCAATTATCCTCTATTTTGCTTCCATATTTTCTTCCATCTAATTTTCTAGTTCCTGAGAAGAATTCAACATAAACAATTGGGTAATAGGTCTGGACAGCAAGGTCAACATATTTCAGGTTAATGTTTTTTATTTCTGAATTAGTTTTTTTTGCAAGCTTTTCTGCACAGCTCTTAATTAAATTGTAGATTCTTTTATCCTTGCACAGTTTTTCAAAGTCAGGGCTGAGGCCTATTTTAATTTTATTTATTTTCTTAAAATCAGCATATTTTTCAACAGGCCTATCATAACTAATGGAATCATAATCACTCTTGCCAGCTATTATTTCAAGCATTAATGCGCAGCCAAAAACATCTTTGCATAAAGGCCCTATCTGGTCAAAGCTCATCGAAAGATCAATAAGGCCGTATCTTGACACTCGGCCATAAGACGGCTTTATACCAACAATTCCGCAGTTTGATGCAGGATTTCTTATTGAGCCGCCTGTGTCAGAGCCAAGTGCAATATCACACATCCCTGCTGCAACAGCTGCTGCTGAGCCAGATGATGAGCCGCCTGGAACTCTCTCTGGGCATGATGGGTTTATAGTTGGCCCAAAATAAGAACTTTCACCTGTTATGCCTGCTGCAAACTCATCCATATTTGTCATTCCAATAATGATGCCATCTTCCTGCTTTATTCTTTTTATAACATCAGAATCAAATACACCATAATAATTCTCAAGTGTTTTTGATGCGCATGTTATTGGCATATCAATAACATTTATGTTTGACTTAACAGCTATTGCCAAACCAGCTAATTTGCCAGCTTTTCCCTGCTTTATTTTCTTATCAATAATCTCTGCCTGTTTTACTGCATCTTTATTAACATAAATAAATGCATTAATCTCATTGTTTTTTTCCTTAATCAGTTTTAGAAAATTCTCTATGTTTTCCTTTGCACTAAGTTTTCCTGACTTTATTTTAGCAAGCTTTTCCTTAATCATAAGAATTACCAGTTTTTCTTTTCCATAACAAGAAAATCATCTCTTTTTTTTGGAGCATTCTTAAACATTCTTTCCCTGAATTCAGGGTCTTTGTGTTTTTTTATCTTTTCTCTCATTGAGCATTTTCTTTCAGAGCCAAACTCTTGTTTAACACTTTCTGCTTTATCAAGTGCCTTAATGAAATTATTCATTATGTTTTTTGCTTGTTTTGTTATTTTTTCTTCATCAATCATTTTTTAAGTTTTATGCCAAGTGCAACATCATCTAATTTCTTTAAGTCATATTTTATTGAGTCAAACTTTCTTCTCAGTTCGTTCCTGAATTCAAAGAGCATTAGCTCATTATAGATATCATTTACAAATTTCTTTATGAATAAGGCCTCATCATAATCATTGTTTATTGCAGAATTTATTGCTTTTCTTACAAGCTCTCCTGTTAAATCACACAATCCCAAAAGGTAATATTCAGTATCAACCTTAAGCTCTTTTGCAGAAGGAATATTCTTGCTTTTTACAAACTCATAATAACATGCTGCCTCAACAAATTCCTGGATTGCTATTTTGAATGGGCCTGAGTAATAAAGCACAGGCATCTTTTTTGCTGTTTTATCAAGCTCTGCAACTGCTGACTTTATCTGCTTCATAAAACCATCTGCTTTTTTAATCTCATTCCTGTGAACAGAATATATTACTTTTTTTGAAAGCTTTACAATGTCTCTTGACTTTCTTATTAAAATCTCTCTCTGACTATCAAACTCTTCAAGCTCTTTTCTCATTTTTTCAAAATCTTTTTTGGTTGTCATTTTATAGTCTGATAAATCATAGGCATATATAAAGTTTGTTGTTAAATCCAACAAATATTTATATAAAAGCATTCTTTGATTAAAGTATGTATGAAATAGTTATTGGCAGGGATGAGAAGGACAGAAAAGAGTTTAAGCTGGATGGAACAATACTTCTTGGAAAGCACTTTGTAAAGATGGGCCAGGTAACCTCTTTATATAACCCAATATTATTGGATGTGGCCAGATCACATATTGTTTTTGTCTGCGGAAAAAGAGGAAGTGGAAAATCCTATACATTGGGTGTTATAGCAGAGGGCATGGTAAACCTGCCAGAAGAAATATCAAAAAACCTTAGTGTTATAATACTTGATACAATGGGCATATACTGGACAATGAAGTACGCAAACAAGAAAGATGAAAACCTTTTGGATGAGTGGGATCTTAAAGCCACTGGCTTTGATGTAAAGATATTCACTCCAATAGGTTATTATGATGAGTTCAGGAAAAAAGGGATTCCAACAGACTTTCCATTCTCAATAATGCCCTCTGAGTTTGATTCTGCTGACTGGTGCATGACTTTTGAAGTACCAATAAACAGCAGCATGGGAGTTTTGATAGAGAGGGTTATCTTAAATCTAAATGAAAAGAAAAAGAATTTTTCAATTAATGATATAATAAAAGAAGTAAAATCTGACAAGAAAGTTGAGCAAAACATAAAAGATGCTGTTGAAAACAGGTTTGTGGCTGCAGAAAAATGGGGTCTTTTCAGTGAAAAAGGAACTGCGCTTAAAGATCTTATACTGCCAGGCAAGATAACTATCCTTGATGTAAGCTGTTATGCTACACTTCCTGGAAGCAAGGAGATAAGTGCACTGGTCATTGGCCTGGTTGCGCAAAAACTCTTCAGAGAGAGAATGGTAGCAAGAAGAACAGAGGAATTTGAGGCAGTTAAGAGCACAACAACTTTGTTTGAAGAGGAAATACCTGAAAAAGAAAAAAAGCCAATGGTCTGGTTAATGATTGATGAAGCACATGAGTTCCTGCCAAAACAGGGAAAAACCCCTGCAACCCATGCATTATTAACAATATTAAGAGAGGGCAGGCAGCCAGGCATATCCTTGGTTCTGGCTTCACAGCAGCCAGGGCAGATACATACAGATGTTATGACACAATCAGATACAGTTATCTCGCATAGGGTAACTGCAAAGGTTGATATTGATGCCTTAAGCGCTTTGATGCAGAGTTATATGAGAAAGGGCCTTGATGCACAGCTTAATGACCTTCCAAGGGTTAAAGGAGCTGCTCTGATATTTGATGATACAAATGAAAGGATGTATCCAATGATGGTCAGGCCAAGATTTACATGGCATGGTGGAGAGGCTCCGACTGCAATCAAAAAGAGGAAAAGAGCTCTTAAATTCTGATGTTTAGTTAAAATCACTAAAAAGTATTAAAATTCAACTACTTCTAAACTTCTTCATATCTTTCCAGAGGGCATTATTGACTTTAAGGATGCAAGGAGCATTGCCAAAAATACAATGCAGAATGCAACACCATAATCAAGTGGAATTCTGCCTGAGTTAGTGTATATTACTGTTATAACAAACCCAAACATCCCTGTCAGCATAAAGGTCCCTGGCAATGGATCAACTTTTTTTGGAATTTTTTTCATATTATCACCTCTCTTTTTAACTAGTCCTTTAGTATAAATTTATCTAGTTGTTTTTTTGCTTTTTGCTTTTTTTCCCTGTGTTTTTTCAGGAAATTGTTTAATTTATTAACCAAAATCTGCTTTAGCTCTCCTGAAAGAAGCTTTCCTGAGCTATAGTCATTATAAATATTTTTTAATTTTTTATCATTCTCTTCTAAAAACCTCAGCCATTGGTATGATATATCAATATCAGGATTTCCACCATGTTTTCTATGCTCTTCCAGTGTATCCTTTCCACCAGAGAATGCATATTTCATAATCTTGTTTTTTACTGTTTTTTCATCATCTGTTGTGAATATTGTTGACTGCATTCCCTCTGAGGTTGACATCTTTCCTTTTGGTCCAGTAAGTGCTGGAAGAAATGTGCAATGTATTGCAGCTGTTTTTAGATAACCTAATTTTGGAGCCACATCCCTTGCTATTCTCCAGTATGGATCCTGGTCAATGGCTGCTGGAATAAGTGTCCTGATTTTTTCTCCAGACAAAATAGAAGGCAGAAAGCATGGTGCTGCCTGCATGGCTGGCCAGAAATACATTCCAATATTTGTCTCATTTGTAAAGCCAAAAACAGATTTTGCATTTGATGCTGTTACTTTCTTTGCAACCTGGATTGCAATATTATACAATGTTTTTGAATACTCTGTATCGATTATTATGAATGTTTTCTTTGGGTTAAATCCAAGTGCAATCAAATCAAGTGCATTTTCATAGCTAAACTTTTTTGTTTCTTCTTTAGTGAGTTTTGGCTTGCATAAAAACTTTTCATCATCAGTTATCTGAAAATATAAGGGAGCATCAAATGCGTCCTGAAGCCATTTTGTGAAAATCCAGGGAATAATGTGGCCCATGTGTGTATGGCCTGACGGGCCTCTTCCAGTGTATAATGCAAACTTTTTTCCCTGCTCATACTCATTCAACAATATATCAAGGTCACGATGAGAGAAAAATATCTTTCTTCTTAGCATATAATGCAGTTTGCCAGTATGTTTTTTTATTTTGTTAAACAAGCTATCTGAAATTATGCTTGTTCCAAACTGCTTTACAAGCTTGTCATAATCCACTTCTCCCTTCACTTCCCATGGTGTTACAATGAAATCCCTGGCCATTTTAATAAATCAAGCTAGTATGATTATTTAAAGGTTTTGTTTAACTGAATATTTTTTCTATTGTTTTTAATGCAACCTCTCTCTTGTGCGGAAAGGCTGCTATCTTTATCTTGATATGATAACAATCTCCCTTGTCAGTGAGCCAGAGCTTGTTTTTATTGATTAGTTTGCTTTTGTCAAGCCTTAAAAAGAAGTTAAGCTCATTATCAAGCCTTGAATCTGCTTGTTTTTTTATCAATAACTTTTGCTCATCAGCCAGGTTTCTTGCCAGATTGTTCAGGAAGAGATTTGTATGGGACTCTTTTTCAAGATAAACCTCTAAAATAGTTATTTTCTTTTCATTAAATCCAGTTGCATTGGTTTTTTTCAGTTCTATTTTTTGTTCTTTAATATCAAATGGAATGAGGGATAATAGATTTTTTGTCATAAGCTCAATATCATCTTCTGGTTTGCAGAAAACATTTATGCGTATGTTATGAGCCAGCATATTGCCTGTTAAAATAAATAGGTTTAAATAAGTTTTCTTAATTTTAGTTTAGATGAAACACACACTAAAGATAACATTGATGCTTGTTTTATTGTTTTTTTTATCTCAGGTTATTGGACTTGCAATAACAAACCAGTATATTGACCATGAGAAAACAGCAGAAACAGGTGTTACAGCATGGGAGGAATTGCCTTATGATTTTGAGAGGCCGCCTGTAGAGGAAAGCAGCTCTTTTATATATATCCTGATAGCAGTTCTTTTGGGAACAGGGCTTTTAATGCTATTAATAAAATTCAAGAAAGTTAACCTGTGGAAGTTCTGGTTCTTTATAAGTGTTGTAGTATGCCTTACAATAGCATTAAATCCATTTATGAGACAGGAGATTGCATTAACAATAAGTTTTGTTCTGGCTTTGTTCAAGGTTGTCAGGCCGAATATTTTTGTGCATAATATAACAGAGGTCTTTATTTACGGCGGATTAGCAGCAATATTTGTTCCAATAATGAATCTCTTTGCAGTGTTTATGCTGTTATTGCTGATATCTGCCTATGATATCTATGCTGTCTGGAAGAGCAAGCACATGATAAAGTTAGCTAAATTCCAGACAAGTTCAAGGGTTTTTGCAGGGCTTTCTATTCCATATAAAATGCCTAAAAAAGAAGCTAAGAAAAAAGCAGGCAGGGTTGAAAAAATTAAGACAGCAATTCTTGGAGGAGGGGATATTGCATTTCCACTGATATTTGCAGGTGTTGTGATGAAGAATGTTGGTTTTTTAACATCCTTAATAATTCCTGTTTTTGTTTCAGCAGCACTGCTTATCCTGCTAATCAAGAGCAAGAAAGATAGGTTCTATCCTGCAATGCCTTTTCTAACTATGGGTTGTTTAGTTGGTTATGGTTTTATCCTCCTGTTAAATACAATTATTTAATTTTATACAATATTGCTTCTCATATATTTAATAAATCTATGTAAATGAATAAAATTTATACAGTAGGAAAAGGTTTATATAAAATCCTATTTTATTTTGATAATAATGGAAAATCCGAAGATAATAAATGGAATTTTGCATGCTGTGGTTTCTTTTATATTTAATAAGGAAAAAAAGGTTATGATGTTCTTAAGGAAAGGAGAGGAATGGGAGAGGGGATGGGAACCAATTAAAGGAGCAGTCAATATCAATGAAACTGATAAAGAAGCTGCTTTAAGGGAAATCAAAGAAGAAGCAGGACTAAATAATGTTAAGATTATAGGTAAAATCCCAAAGGTTTACTGGGCAGAAAAACCTTGGAAAAATGGAAAACTAAGAATCAGAGCCCATGTTTTTGTTTGTAAATATATAAATGGAAATATAAAGCTTGGTGAGCCAGAACATATTGATTGGAAATGGATGAGCATAGAAGAAGCCAAAGAGAATATCTGGATTAAAAATGGAAAAGATATGCTAAAAGAAGCATATGATCTTACAAAAGTTAAAAATTCTTAAGTGTCTTTTGCCTTAAAGAAGAAGAATATGACAATGGGTTAATTGCCATGCCGTCTTTTGCAGCTATAACCTGCGTATATGTTTTTTTCTGTATTTCCCTTGCCTCATACATTGGGTCTGCCTCAAGCATCTTAATTCCAAGGTGCTGTATTATGGCAAGCTTTGGCTTTACAATATTTATTATCTTGACAGCATCGTCTGAATTAAGGTTTGTTTTTGAATTAACGCCAGAGGGATTTACAACATTTAAAATCAATATGTCAGAATCCTTATGAGGTTCGGCAAGCCCTGTGAAATAGCTTGTGTCAGAAACATATGAAAGACTAAACTCAGGTGTTATAAACTTAAAGCCAATATTTTCTATGCCATGCTTTGTTGGTGTTGTCCTTATCTCAATGTCACCAACACCAATTTTCTGGTTCTCCTTGACAATAATATATCTTTCAAGGCAGTTCTTGTAGAAATTTAATAGAATTGTATCTATATTATTATTACCACTAATAACTGTCCTGTTTGATATAAGAACCCCTTTCTTATCAAGGCCGGCATGAGTCATTGCGCTTATAACTGCATTAATGTCATTAGCATGATTCAAGTGATTATGTGATACAAGAATGCAGGTGTTTTCCCTTAGGTTAACATCATATTGTTCAGCCCTTACTAAAGCACCTGGCCCAGGGTCTATATGAAACTGCATACCCTCTGCTCTTATTATGATTCCTCCAGAGGCCCGCAACTGCTTTCCGACAACAAAACAGTCCCCCCCTGTACCCAAAAAGATAATTTGTGGTATCATAAATACCTTAATATAGTTTTTATTTAATAAATCTTTTGGTTTAGCAAAGGATTTTGGCTGATTAACCTGTGTAAGCTTTTTTTTATGATTATTCTGAAATCCAGAAAAACATAACATTTAAATATTTGCTTTCATAACTTTCATAAAATACTGAAAATTCAGAAAATAGTGAATAAAAGATGATGACTGCATTAAAAAGCCCAAAGCAAGAATTTATAGATTTAATGACTGAAAACTGCAAGGTTAATGGCCTTGACGAACTGTCATCAAGGATAATTGCACTGCTTTATGCAGAGCCAAATGAACTTTCACTTAATGATATTGCAAAAAGAACAGGATATAGCTTGTCTGCTATATGCACAGCAATGAAATTCATAGAAAGAATAGGATTTGTTAAAAGATTAAAGAAGCCAAAGTCAAGAAAGGTTTATTTTTACATGGAAAAGGGCATGATTATGTTTTCCCTTGATATAATAAGAAGAAAATATGAGAGGGTGATTCTGCCAACAAAACAAGAGCTTCCCTCAATAATAAAAAGATACAAAAGAGAGAAATCAGAAAACTCAAAGCAGGAGCTTAAGATTATAGAAAACTATTATAAAGAGGTGTTGGCATCTGAAGATATAATGAGAAAACTAATCAAGATGCTTGAGAATGCAAAAAAGAATCTAAAAAAATGATTGATACAATAATTGAGCTAAGGGATGTATGGAAAATTTACCAGATGGGAAAGGTTGAGGTAAATGCACTCAGGGGAATGAACTTCAAGGTCAAGAGGAATGAGTTTGTTTCTATAATGGGTCCAAGCGGCTCTGGAAAAAGCACAGCTGTAAACATGGTTGGCTGTCTGGACATCCCTACAAAAGGGGATGTTTACCTTGACGGAAAGAACATTGCCCATCTGCCTGAATCAACACTTGCCCAGATAAGGGGCAGAAAAATAGGATTTATATTTCAGACATTTAATCTTATTCCAACATTATCAGCAAAAGAAAATATAATTCTGCCAATGATATTCCAGGGCATTCCAGCAGATAAGAGAGAGAAAAGAGCTGAGAAACTGCTAAGGCTTGTTCAGCTCGAAGACAGAATGAATCACAGGCCAACAGAACTATCTGGCGGAGAGCAGCAGCGTGTTGCAATCGCAAGGTCATTGGCAAATGACCCTGATGTGATTTTGGCTGATGAGCCAACTGGAAACCTTGATTCAAAAACAGGAAGAGTTGTAATGGGTTTTTTAAAAGATTTAAACAAAAAAGAGGGAAAGACAATCATAATGGTCACTCATGATGCTAGTCTTGCAAAGCATGCAGACAGAATAGCATATCTTAAAGATGGTGTAATAGTAAAATAATAAGAAAGATTTATTTTCAATGGAGGTTAGAAAATGAAAAAAGAAATAAAATCAATTGGAATATTATGTGTAATGCTAATAGTTTGTGCAGCTGTTTGTCTGGCTCCTGTTTCAGAGTCTGTAAACATTGATGTAAGCCTCATTAATCAGGATCCAGATCCAGCTGAGCCAGGAAAATATGTTGAGGTAAAGTGGAAAGTGGAGAATGCTGGCTCTTCAAATGCTGAAAATGTTATTTTTGAGGTTCTGCCCAAATTTCCTTTTTCTCTTGACTTAGGAGAAAGTGCAACACAAAAAATAGGAAGTATCTGGGGAAGGCAAATTGGTGATTATGGAGTTATAGTAACATATAGATTTAAGGTTGATGAAAATGCTGTTGAAGGCCAGAATGAGATTGAGATAAGGTATAGCTTAGACAATGGAATAAGCTGGCAGAAGCCAGGAAAGTTTTACATAAACATAAGGACTCATGATGCAATATTAAATGTAAAAAAGGTCAGTTATACTCCTGACCCCATGCCTTCTGGAAAGAAAACTGTTCTGAGCATTGAGCTTGAGAATATGGCAGATTCATTGCTTAAGGATATTAAGGTTAACTTAGTCTTAATAAAAACACTTCAAACAGCAACTTCTATAAGTTATGATGAGCTTCCATTCTCTTGTTTTGGAACAACAAACCAGCAGGTTATAAAAAACATTGGAGCAGGGAAAACAAAGACAGTTGAATTCACACTTATTCCAGACCCAGATGCAGATGCAGATGTTTACAAGATTCCAATAACAATCCAGTATTCTGATGAGCTTGGAACAAATTACTCAAAATCAGAGATTATAAGTGTGATAGTTGGTGATGAGCCAATTCTTGAGCCAATAATTGATTCAACAAGCATATACATGAAAGGGCAGGTTGGAGAAATAGACATTTCTTTTGTAAACAAGGGAACAACAGATGTAAAGCTTCTTGATGTTGAACTAAAGGAAAGTGATTATGTTAAGGTAATATCCTCTCCAAAGGTCTATTTAGGAAATATTGACTCAGATGATTATGAGATTGCTGAATTCAAGGTTTATGTAAAGGATGTGGATGATTCAAGAGTACCATTAATAATTAATTACAATTATTTTGACCCAACCAATAATAAGTATGAGAAACAGGAAACACTTTACCTTGATGTTTACAGCAAGAATGAAGCAAAGAAATATGGCTTAACAGGGGGTAAGGGTGGTTATGGAGGCATATTTGCAATAATCATAATTGTTGTAATCGGCTACTTTGGATATAGATGGTGGAAAAAGAGAAAGAAGAAGCATCAGTAAGATGCTTTTTATTTGATTAAGAATGCTGAAAGATTATTCTAGATTTGCAATTAATGGAATAAAGAACCGTAAGCTTAGGTCATGGCTTACTATGATAGGCATAATCATAGGCATAACTGCTGTTGTTTCTCTTATTGGAATAGGCCAGGGATTAAAGGTAGCGATAAGCTCGCAGTTTGGAGACATTGGAACTGATAAATTAGCTGTAATGGCATCCGGCGGCATGGGACCTCCTGGAACTGGTGTTGTAACACCGCTGACAAAAGATAATGTACAAAAAATTGGGCAGGTTAATGGAGTTAAGGTTGCTGCTGGAAGGCTTGCAAGAAGCATTAAACTTGAGTATAATGACAATGTAAAGTTTAGCATGGCTGCAAGCATAGCTGAGGGCAATGGAAGAGAACTTATTGAATCTGCTATGAACCTTGAGGCTGAAAAAGGCAGGTTGCTCAGGGATGGTGACAGTAAAAAAACAGTTTTAGGAAATAATCTTGGAGATGAAAATGCAGGATTTGAAAAACAGATAACTGCTGGCTCAAATGTTCTTATACAGGATGAGAAATTTGAGGTGGTTGGCATACTTGAAAAAACAGGCAGTTTTGCTGTTGATGGCATTGTTTTCATGGAGGAAGATGATTTAAGGAAAATATTGGATATTTCAGATGATGAATATGATATTATTGTAGCGCAGGTTCATCCAAATGCTGATATTAAAGCAGTTGAGGAAAATATAGAAAAAGTTATGAGAAAAGAAAGAAAAGTGAAAAAAGGTGAAGAGGATTTTACTGTCCAGACACCTCAGGCTGTGCTTGCCCAGGTTAATTCAACTTTGTTTGCTGTACAATTTTTTGTTTATATTATCGCAGCTATATCCATAATTGTTGGCGGCATTGGAATTATGAACACTATGTTTACAGCTGTTCTTGAGCGTACAAAAGAGATAGGCATAATGAAGTCAATTGGCGCAAAGAACAGCACAATTTTTTCATTGTTTTTTATTGAATCCGGACTAATAGGCAGTATTGGTGGGATAATAGGTGCTGCTATTGGGATAAGTATGGCAATGGGACTTGCCTTTATTGGAAGAATGGCGCTTGGAAGCGAACTTATCAGGGCAGATATAAGCATCTGGCTTGTGCTTGGCTCAATATTCGGCTCATTTTTACTTGGCAGCATATTTGGAGTAATTCCTGCTATAAGAGCCTCAAAGCTTAATCCAGTAGATGCATTACGCCATACTAAGTGATAAGGTATAAGATGATAGAAGACTTAATTAAATACATTGTAACTAATATAAGGAATAGATTTACAAGAAGTTTTCTTACTATTCTTTCCATACTAATCGGAATAATGGCTATTTTTGTTTTAATCAGCTTTGGTGAAGGGCTTAGATATTATATGAACGAGATGAGCGAGGAAATGGGCGTGGACAAGCTTATTGTTCAGCCAAAGGGCTTTGGGATTCCAGGCACTGGGGACATATATTTTACAAAAGATGACCTTGATTTTATAAAAAAGCAAAAAGGCGTTTCTGAAGCTACTGGAATGATACTTAAGCAGAGTGAAGTGAAAATTGATAAAAGAAAGCTGGGAAAATGGGTTTTTATTATGGGAATGCCTACTGAGCCATCTGAACGAAGGCTTGTTGAAGAGGCTTTTGCAGGCTATGGTATTTTCAAGGGAAGGACTTTAAAAAAAGGGGATGGAAATAAGGTTGCCTTGGGCTATAATTATCTGATTGCTGACAAAATTTTTTCTAAACCTCTCAAACTAGGAGATAATATTTTTATTAATGATAAATCATTTGATATTGTTGGATTTTATGAAGAGATAGGCAATCCCGGTGATGATGCTAATGTTTACCTGACAGAAGATGCCATGAAAGAAGTTTTTGATGTAGGGGATGATTATTCCTATATATATATCAGAGCAGAGAAAGGTGTAGAACCAACTGAGCTTGCAGATAGGCTTGAAGAAAAATTGAGGAAGAAAAAGGGGCAGAAAGAAGGTGAAGAAGACTTTTATATTATGTCATTTGAGCAGCTTATGGAAACATTTGGCACTATACTCTTGGTGCTTAATTCTATTTTAGTAATCATTGCTGGAATATCTGTTGTTGTGGCTGCTGTTAATATCATGAATACAATGTATACTGCTGTTTTAGAAAGGACAAAAGAGATAGGCATAATGAAGTCAATCGGCGCAAAGAACAGCACTATACTTTTTATGTTCTTTTTTGAGTCAGGGTTTTTGGGTTTGATTGGAGGAAGTATTGGTATGCTGCTTGGTTATGGGTTAGCAAAGCTTGGGGCCATGGCTATTGCTGCTGCCGGGTATTCATTTCTCAAACCATACTTTCCATGGTGGCTGACAGTTGGCTGTCTTGTGTTTTCTTTTATGGTTGGTGCTGCTTCTGGGTTTTTCCCTGCAAGGGCAGCATCAAGGCTAAAGCCTGTTGATGCATTACGATACGAGTAAAACGAGTATCGCTAATGTCAAGGAACAAAGTGACAGACACCAAGGTATGAATAAAGTTATAAATAAATTCTAAACACAAATT
>JAHJQG010000068.1 GCA_018819345.1 Nanobdellota archaeon | reverse complement strand
TATGGGATAAAAGAACATTGTCAAAAATATGTCAGGAGTTAAAGCAAACCATTCCCTTGCCCACTCTCCTCCAATATAAACCTCAAGAACGTTCCTAATGACCCCTATCAGTCCAAGCAATATCAGCACTGGACAAAGATTCAGCTCAAGATTCAAAAAATGTTTTGTTTTTGAAGAAAAAATGTAACTAAAAAGTTGGAGATAACCTTTAAAAACCAATCTTAACTTAAAGATAAATTTTTTCATGTGTTCTCTCATTTTTATTTGTTCTTACGAAAGATTCTTTTTTGATTTGAAATACAAAATTGGTCCAATAGAGCCCAACAAATAAATCATCCCATAGTAAAAATTATTTCCATGTGAGTAGAAGAGGTAATATGTGGGATATGTTAATACGTAAATAATGTAAAAGATAAGCATTAACACCAACAAATATTTTAAAACAGGAACTTTACAGTTAAGCCCATATTTAATAATAACTATTGTTGCAAAAAACCAGGCAACACTTATTCCTAGCGTGCAGGCGTTTGTGACTGTAAAAATTAAAGGTGTTAATGCCAAAGGACTTATAGCAAAATCAAGATATAACCCTGGTGGAACTAAAGACAAGCTACATGGAATATTAAAATTTCTTTGCAACCATTCAAAAAAGGGTATAAAAAGATGAATAAATTGTATGAAAAAATTCATTCCAAGTATATTTCTTGAATCTACATTTACCTTCCAAGATTTAAAAAAGAAATCCAAGATCATAGCAGAAAAAAAACACAAAAAAACTGGAAAAACAAGCATCGTAAATACAACACCCAAATCAAAACTAAACCACACACCATCATGAAATCTTATTTTAAGAAGAATACTAACAATAGTCCTAAACAAACCAATCAAAGCTAAAATAGTTATAGATATAAAAATATTTACGGGCAAATTAATTTTACTATAATCTATCTTTAAAAAAATTGATTTAAAAATTAATAAAAATCCTTTAATAATTTCCAAAAATGATTTTTTAATATTCCATAAATTGTCTTTCATTACTCTGCTCCACTATATAATTTTGAATATTATCAAGTACATTATAAACAAAGCCAGGCTCAACAAATAAACAAAAAATACAGGTTTTTCATTATAGTTCTTTCTGTTTATCAGAAGGAACTCGGTTATCCCAAAAGTGAAAAGAACAGGAATCAAATATAAGTTCTTTATCAGCAAATAACTCCCAAGATAGGTTAAAAGAAAAAACAGCCCAATAATGAATTTAGATTTTTTTAATCCTAAAATTACTGGCAGGGTCTTTATGCCTGCCTTCTTATCACCTTCATAATCCTTTATGTCTATAAAATTAATTACAAGTGTAAAACCAATCAGGAAAAATGCAATTAAAATAACTGGAAAGCCTTCTAATTTTCCTGTGCTGATGATAAACCCCAGCATAACCAAAATCAGTGAATTAAAAGCAATAATCATCTTTGAAAACAAGGGAATTCTCTTCAACCTTAATGGAGGCATTGAATACAGGAAATAATTTCCTATGAAAAGCAGGATCATAAAAAACACCTTAAAACTTACCATCAGAGGATAGAACAATGCAATGAACAAGATTATCCATGATAATCTGCAGTATATCCCCTTATCTATTTTTGATTCTATTAAAGGGCGATTATTATTAGATATCTTATCAATATCATAATCAACAATGTTATTTGTAATCACAGAATAAAGCCAGGCAAATGCTATGCCTGCTGGTATAAAAATAAAACTAAATATATTGGTACTATCAAGGACAAAAGTTCCAAACTTGTTAAATCCTATTATAAAACCAATGAAAAACATGAGTTCAAAATGCAACAACCTGAATGGTCTAATATCTTTTATTATAAGCCTAAAATATTTCTTATTTGAAATATATGCAATAAATATTCCTGCAAAAAGGATTACCAAAAGAAAAAAGCTAGTCATTAAACTATCTGAGTATTTGTATGTTAATCCAAATATCTCAAGCAATCCCTTTGCAAGGAAAGGGGCTGCAAGGTAAAAGAAGTAAATAGGATAAGCAAACAATACACCTAATAAGCTTTTAACTATTCTTGAACTGTTTATGTATATATAGAAGAAAACACCTAACAATACAATAATAATCTCAACCCTTATTCCTGGTGTTATTCCAAGACCAGAGAAATCCCCAAAGAAAGTAAAAAATCTTTGCATAATGTTTGAATGATATCCTGGCAGCATGTAAGCCATATTCAAACCCTTGCCAAAACTCCAGATTAAGTCTATTATTGGAACTATCAACAATATCAAAAAAGATGTCAGGACAACCCTTGCTATCTTCAGAACATCCTTCTTTATGAAAAAATAAAGTAGAATAATAATAACCATTGCTAAAGCAATGTAAGAGACATCATAATGAAAAAACTCTGCAAATGAAATTTGGCTTGTGTCTGAGTCAGAAAAAAGCTCTATAAAATTTCTTAAACTTACAACAAAAATAAATGTAAGAATAAAATAAATAAATGGAATTTTTGAGTTCTCTAAAGAATTAATAATTTTTTTAAGGGATTTAAACATTTTTTAAGGCACCTATAGAAACTATTATTTTAACTGCTAATATAAAAAATTATGTATTATAAACTATGATCTCATATTTGGTATATGCAAATTTTATTAGATTTGAAAGTTGAAATTTCCAATTGCATTAAATATTAAATCATAAATTATATATACAGGGCCAATGATTAATTTCCTGAGATTAAGAATGATTCCTATAATCCCTGCATTGCCTTACACTGCTCATCCTAGTTTATTGCTGGACTTTTTTTTCTTTAAGATGACAATTTATAATCTTATGCTGGCCATAGCCTGCCTGGTTGTTCCTGTTGTTGGCCTTATCCAAGCCAAAAAGAAAAATAAAAATATTAAGCATGCTGCCTGGATTGGGTTTTTAGCTATGCTCGGTATTTTCTTTGGCTCAAAACTGCTTTACATAATCACAAGATGGTCATGGTTGATGGAAGACACCTCAAGATGGAGCATAATGATTTCTGGAGGCTTTGTTGTTTATGGAGGAATCATCTTTGCATTCTTACTTCCGGTTATTTATACAAGATTAAAAAAAATCAATTATTGGGAGTATGCAGATTTGTTTGCTTTGGGCGCGCCATTGGCAAACCTTGCAAACAGGATAGGCTGCTTTTTCAATGGCTGCTGTTATGGAAATCCAGTAATTTTGAACATTCCATGGGCTGTTTACTACAAAGATGCACTAAGGCATCCAACACCGGTTTACCACGGAATTTCAGCAGTTATAATATTCCTCATACTTTTGAGATTAAACAAAAAGAAAAACTTCAATGGCTTTATGATTCTATCCTACCTTGTTTTATACTCCATTTTCCGCTTTGTGGTTGAGTTTTTCAGACATATTGATCCTAAGTATGTTTTCTTCTCATTAACAGGATCGCAGTGGATAAGCATTATCATAATCATTCCAGCAGGATTCATAATCTGGAAGAAAAGCAAAAAATTAACCGCCCTAAACATTTAAGTTGTTTCTATTATCACTTTATCACTGCCTATGCCAACAATGTTTTCTTCTTCATCTATGTAAATAATATTTCCATCCTCATCCTCAAAATGTATGTAAAAATCCCCTTTTATGCCAAGCTCTTGCTTAAGCTCATCATAGCTTTTGTTAGCTAATTCCTCTACTTTGCCCTGCTCAACTATGTTTTCCACAACAACACTTATGTTTTCCTCTGGCCCTGATGATGTCATAATATCTGTGACTGTTTCACCCTCTGCTGTAAGTTCCTCTGTTTTACTTGTCTTTGAACCTTGGTTAATAATATAAAAAAAGAGAATAACCACAACAATGAATATTCCTACTGCTACCATTACATCCAATGACCATGTTTGTGCCCTTTTCATTCAAAACCCTCTTTTATTATGTATTTTATTATGTATTAAGGTAGACAGTTCCATCCTTCTTCACTATATTATTTTCTCCCTTGTAAATAACACCGTCAACATTCTTTGGCAATGTCTTTACTGTCTCATAACTCTTTGTAAAATTAACATACTTAAGCACTAACTTGCTATAGTTTGTTTTCATGGTGCTTGAGTTTATAAGTTTTACTGAATAATTAATGCCTTTTAGTGTTTTTGGAATCTGAAATGTCCTTGAATAGCCGTCCTCAACTCCTGATGCAAGAGTTATCTCGCTCTCAATAACAGAGCTCATGTCTTCTATAAGTTCTCTATCTTTTTGCTTCTGAACATCAACCATTCTCTGGGCAATAACAAGAAGGAATATGTTGAATACCAAAAACATAAATCCAATCAATAATGCAACCTCTACTGATGATTGTGCTTTTTTCATATTAATCCTACTCAACTCTAACTAATACATAATCTCCTTTTGCCTCAACTATTATATGCTTTAGTCCAGGAGAGTAATCCTCTTTTGTAAAATTATAGCAGCATCTGCCAGCACATGTGCTATCAGCAGTTATGTTTACTCTTGACTTGAATGCAATCTCTGAGCCATCAGCTAAAAAAAATACAAGCTCCTGGTTGCACCATATCTCCATCTTGCGAATGCCCTCGGGCATTGTTGCATCAAGAGTTGCTTTAGATGGTTCTCCAAGATAATATATCTTTTCTGCAGCATCAACTATATTATTCCCTACTCTGCTAAGCTGGCTTTGCCTTATCTCCTCATTTGACCTTTGTGAATAGCTGTAAAAAACATATATGCTAGGCAAAATTATAAGAATTATTAGTCCTGCTACAAGCAGGTATTCCACTGATGCCTGTGCTTTTCCCATATTAACTAGAAAATCCTGTTTAAATATATAAAGTTTTGTGCCCACTCCAAAGTAAATTTAAATAAATTTAAGATTAATATGATTCTGAATAAAATACAATAAATAAAAGAATTAAATTAAAAATTAAAATAATTACTCGACCCTTGCCAGTAATTCTCCTTCCATTGTGTGGGAGAACGCAGTGCAGTCAGCATCATCACTGGATGTGTCATCACAATACACAAGGGTTATGTCACCCTTTGTCTTGCCACTGAAGTCTGCTACTGAAGCGCATGTTATTGTTACACTGCCCATATCACCATTTGCAATATGCCATCCATCCAGGTTATTATAGTTATCAACACCACCTGGAGCAGTAGTTTTTAGGTTAATAGTGCAGCCATTAAGTATCTGTCCTGTAATATCTATGCTTGTAATTATTATGCCCTTCCCTATGCCATTTTCCAGCTTAAGACTTATTGTATTTGTTCCCCCCTTTATGACATGGTCTTTACAGTATAAGCCCATTGGTAGAGTGCATTTCTCTGGTAAAAGATTCTGGGGGTTTAAAACACCAAAATATGCTAATGCACCTATAACAACTAAAACAACTAGGATTGCCCATCCATAGGTCATTAAGAATTCCATGGCAGCCTGTGCCTTTTTTTTCATAACCATTTTATCTCCTCCTTTTTTTCTTTAAATAAGACTTTATATTGATTATACTTCCACTTTTATATAAACTTTTCGTTTTTTTTTGATATAATTAAATTGAAATCAGGCTGCTAAATATCCTTGTAAGCAAAAACATGAACATAGAATACATTAACAGTGATAAAGCAATGAATATAGGAATATACATTACTCCTGCCTTAATGCTTCCCTTCCTTATCATTGAAACTATCATTGATGAAAAAGCAGATATCAGAACAAGCGCATACCTTGAAAAAACCACAAAGTCATCTGGCTTTATTGATATAGTTGAAATGGTTAGCGGAAGAGTTATCCCTCCCCTTACCTCTGTTACCCCAATTTTAGCAACAAAGTTTCCTAAGATGCCAAGCAACTGGTATGACAAAGCAAATAATCCCGGTGCAATGACTATTACAACAAATGTAATAAATATTACATAAGTCATATTTGTTGCAGCCATGTCTTTTTTTAGCATCCTTGTTTCTTCTATGTTTTCAATAACCCTGTCAATAAGCTCTGCTATTCTGCCCCCGCCTTTAAGACCCTCTATAATAAGGTTGAATGATCTCCTCAGCATTGGAGAATCATACTTGTCTGTGAATTCTGTTATTGCCTCATCAACATCCTGGCCAGTCATGACTTTTTTTGCAGCAAGCCTTACCTCAGAGGCCAGTATTCCAAACTCTGGCTTTATGGCAGACCACAATGCTTTTTCAAAAGACATTCCTCCCTTGAGGTTTTCTGAAACAAACTTTAAGAACTCCTGCAGCACCTCTTCCATTTGCTTCGTCCTGTTAAATATTCTGAGGTCAAGATAAAAGTATATTATGGCAAATGTAAGAATAGCAATTGCTGAACCTATTGCGATTACAGCCAAGAACAAGAGGAATATTTTCCATAATGAAAAAGTATCAACAATAAAAGGGTAGGCATATTTGAAAGATAGGAATATTGTAAGCAAGATAAAAAGGTAGAACATAGCACCAAAGGTTCGATAAGGCACCTCTGTTATGCCTGTCTTAAGAAGATATTGCCTAAGTCTTGGTCTAACCCTTTCAGGGATTATCGCTTTTCCAAATTCCTCTAAAAATACTATTTTCATAGGTTCACCATTGGTCTTGCTGACTTAATTAATGATATAAACAAAAATTGTATTACAGCCAAAAAGAATAACACTGAGAAAAGATGAGTCATTGTGATATCAAGCTCCAAAAAGCTTGAAATAATAACAATCATTGTCATGCCTAATGAAGGCATTACGCATGCAATTATCATATAGAACATAACTAATGAACTGAGCTTTTTGCCATATTCTTTTATTTCTATTATTTCTTCTTGTGTTATCTGGCTCAAAGTCTTTCTCAAGGAGTCTGCTATCTCTGCTCCTGTTTTCAATGATGTTATTATCTGCCACAGTATAAGCCTGAAGTTTTTTGATGCATTATACTTTCTTGCATTTTCAAGTGCATCTTCTATCGGTGTTCCAGTGTTTATATCATCAACTATTTCCTTAAAATATCTGCCTGCAATACCATAGCTCTTTGATGCATCAATAAGTGCATTAAATAAAGGGGTTCCAGATTCAAGCTTGACAAGAAGGTATCTTCCTGCAAATAAAACCTCTTTGTTTATCTCCCTTTCTCTCCTCCTTATATAAACCTTGGGTGTCTGGAGCATAAATAAAAATGCAAATACAAAAACAAAAATTAATACAAATGGAAGCATTGAAAGTGAAAGCATCTGGCTGCTTAGAATAAGAAACATGAAAAAGGTTGCAGCTATAGATGCAAAAATAGAAAACACCAATGCCTTTTTAACAAGCTGTTTAGGGGTTTCCCTCATATGGGCAACTGTCATATCATGCTTTAATTTAGGAAGCTTCCTAACAATAATGCTAATCAAATCAATTATAGATATCACCCTTTTAATGTTTTAGTTTTTTAATGTAATATTTAGCAAATATAAGCCCCATCTGATGTATGTTTGTGATGTTATTCTTAACAAGCCATTTTAGTATGTTTATTTTCTCATTTATATCTGCCTTTATCTCATCAGGCGTAAGCCCTGTATAAAGGTTTATTGTATCCATAAGGACCTTTGATTCATTTATTTGCTTTAACTCGTCTCTCTGGGCATCCAGCTGCAGTAAAACATTTGGGTCACCAGTTGGCAAGACCTCTGCAATCTGTAATGTCCTCCTCCTTCCGGTTCTGCGGTCAAGATGCTGTACAACTATCAATGAAAGAGCAGGAAGCATAAGCTTAGGAATTTCTATTGGTGGGTTTGTCATCCTTACAACAGTTTCTTGTGCATTATTTGCATGCAGTGTAGCATAAACAGAATGCCCTGTATGCATTGCCTCAAACAGAACCTCTGCCTCTTTTTTTCTTCTTATCTCACCAACAATCATCCTGTCAGGTCTCATTCTAAGTGAATTTACAAGAATGTCAAGCATGGTTACCTCGCCCTTGCCCTCTGGATTTGGCAATCTTGTTTCCAGGGGAACCCAATGCAAAGAATCAGGCAGGGTTAGCTCTCTTGTGTCTTCAATAGAAATTATCCTCTGGTTTGGTGGAAAAAAGTTAGAGATAACATTAAGCATAGATGTTTTTCCAGAGCCTGTTCCGCCTGTAATCAATACAGAAAGCTCGTTCTGGACAGCAAGCCATATCAACGCAGCCCCATAATATGACAATGTTTTGCCCTTAATAAAATCAGTTATTGTCCAGGGCTTTTCAGCAAATTTTCTTATTGATATTGTGTTGCCGCTTGTTGAAATTGGGCTTAGTGTGGCATTAACCCTGTCACCAGTTGGCAGGCTGGCATCCATCAATGGCTTTAACAAGGTTATCTCTTTTCCAACATCCCTGCCAATCATTGTTGAATAATGCCTTATCTTTGATTCTGTTGGTATCCTAACATTTGTCTTAAGCCAGCCATGCTTCCTGTGGTAGACCCAAACAGGGTCACGGGCATTGTTTATTACTATATCTTCAAGGTTTTTGTCCCTTAGCAAGATTTCAACATTTCCAAGACCAATATTCTCCTGTATTAAGTAGTTTACAAGCAGGTTAGAGGTTCTTTTGTCAATATCTGGAAAGTATTTTTTTATTAAAACAAGGATTTCCTTACCGAACTTGTTCTTAATAATATCAGGATCTCCAGTGTCTGTTATCTGGATATCCCCTATATTAACCTTTGATACAAACTCCTCCCTTATCTTGTGCAAAATAATGTTTGTTATCTTGCTAATGTTCAAAATAGAAACACTATAGGTTGGAACAAACTCATTCCTCTTCAAGGTAATGTCTACATTAACAACTATATCATTAACATTTAGTTTGTAAGAATCAAGTTTTATTATTTCTTGTTTATTATTCAATAACTACACCCCTTTTTTAGTTAACTTTTTATTAATTATGATTTAATTTTTTGAAATTTATTTTTTATTTTAATTTATTTAATTTTTTTATTTTAATTTAAATTTTGAATTTAATTATTTAATTTTATTTTAATTAAATTATTTTTTTGTCCGTTTTACAAGAGTCAAATCCGGCGGTGTTGGCGGTGTTAATTCAGGCCCCTTATATTTTTTAAACATATTCTTCAGCCATTCTGGCTTTAGCTCTTTAACAGGTTTTTCAACAGCTTTGGGTAGAGGAATATTTAGCCTTGCATCAGGCGATAGTTTTTTCTTTCCAATAAATTTTAGAGGCATTGGCGGGAATGAAGGAGGGAAAGATTTAGGTCTAACAGTCTTAGGCATTTCAAGTTTTGAAACAGTAGCTGGTTTAGTAATCTGTAATTTTGGAATAATTTTCTTAGAGCTTTGTAAAAATGGTTTTTCTGGCTTGAATTGTTTTGTTTGGGGTAGTGGAACTTCCATCAGTTTTTTATCTTCTAGGGGTTCTTTAAGTTCAGGAACCTCAATTAGGTGTTTTCCTAATGCTTCATGACCTGATATGTCCTTGTAGAAAGCCAGAATCCTTGTTCTAAGAGCTGTCTTTTTTTGTAAAAAGCCGGAAGGCATAGAATTGTATATTTGCATTATCTGCTTGTAAAGTTCATCAGCCAAATCAAACCTCTTAGCCCGCACATAGTTAAATGCATCTTCGAGCATCTTATTTATTTTTTCATATTTTGTATTGAAATCCTCAAAAGAATCTTTGTCAAGTTGTGATGCTAACCTTTCATATAAATTCAATAAAACTCTTTGCAGTTCTGTCTTTTGTTTTAAAAATCCTTCTGGAAGGGTATAAAATATATCTTTAATCTGGGTATATGTTTTTCTGGCAGAAACTATATCCCCTTTCATTAGGTGGTTATTCATTACCTTTGATAATTCCTCTATTTTTACTGCCTTATTTTCCATGTCCTCAACAGTAATTTTCTTATAGTATGACAAAAGTTTTTCATACAGCCTAAGTATCCTTGACTGGAGTTCTGCTTTTTCCTGTAGAAAACCAGCTGGCAGGCTGTTATAAAGTGCCCTTATCCTTTCATATAGCTTCATTGCAAGGGGTGTATTTTTTTCATTAATAGCCTGATTCATCTCTTCCAGAAGATTAATTATTTCAGATCTCTTTACAGATATATCCCCCATGTCCTGCTCTTCCCTGATTGTGATAAGAACCTCATAAAGGTCTATTATCTTATTCTGCAAGATAAGCTTTTGTTCAAGAAATCCATCCGGCAGATCATCATACGCTGATTTTATCTGACCATAAATTTTTATTGCATCTAATATTTCCCTTTTTTTTATTTTTTGATTAAGAATATTCAATAACTTTTGTATATGGCTGGATTTCTTTTCCATTTCATTTCTTGATGCCTTGCTAAGGTTTAACCCTAAATCCTTGCTCAGCCTTATTAAGTTTGTATTAAGCTCGTTCTTTTTTTCAAGAAATTCAGTTGGCAGGCCATCATACTTTGCTTTAATTTTTGCATATATTTCCTTTGCCTTTTCAAAATCCTTTTTCTTTAGGTAGCTGTATGCCTCGGCAAGCATCATCTGTATCTCTGACAGCCCGTGTTTTTTAATTGGCTTGAGTTTTTCAGCTTCTTTCTCATCAGCAGTTTCTTTTACTGTTTTCTCTTTTTTTTGCTCCTTTTTTATTTTTTCCTGAAAAACAGTAAGGAATGGTGTTGTAAAGTTATATTTGATGGAAATAATTTTCTCTTCTTCAAGAAAGTTGGCCCATGCCTCTATTGTTGATGATGAGACATTTAGTTGTTTTGCAGCATCCTCAAATGACAATTCTCCTCTCTGCTTAACTAGTTTCACTAATTCATCAGCTCTTGTCCTTACTACACTTATCTCTTTCTCAAACCTGTTTAACAACTCTTCATCAGTTAAGTCAGCAGCGGCCATATACTAAATTAAATTTAGTTAGTATTTAAAGGTTTTGATGTTTTAAAATGCCTTTTTCACGACTATAAAATAACATAAATAATTTGCTACAAAAGAATGGTTTTATAAGAAATTAATTTTTGTTGTAAATATTTGTTTAATGAAAAACAAAAAAATATCAGGACTCACTAAGATAATCTTAAAATGCAAAACTATAAAAACAATTATATTAATTTCAAAATCATGGAATACAAACAGGTTATTTTGGTAAGGGAGGACATTAAGCTGAATAAGGGAAAGATGGCTGCACAGGTAGCTCATGCCTCTGTCGAAGCTGCCTTTAGGTCAGATAAGGAGATTGTTAAGAAATGGCGCCTGCTTGGAATGAAAAAAGTTGTACTTAAAGTTAAAAACAAAGAGGAGCTTTTCAAATACAAAGAAATTGCAAAAGATAATGGAATAAAATCTGCATTAATAACAGATGCTGGAAGGACAGCTATCAAGCCAGGAACAATAACCTGCCTTGCAATAGGGCCTGATGAAGAGAAAAAAATAGATAATGTAACAGGCAATCTTAAAATGATGTGATTTCTAAAGCAAAAACTTTTAAATAATCTGATATTTTCTCTAAAGTGTTTGTGATGGGCTCGTAGCTCAGCCTGGAAAATGTGTTTTTAAGGCATATTTTGGGCAATAGTAGCAATCGGCTCTTAACCGATAGGTCGGGGGTTCGAAACAGCTTCTTGCTAAGCTGGCACGCAACTGGTTACGCTCAGTTGACACGCAAAGAGCGACATTTTTTGCTTTGCAAAAAAGTCCCTCGCGCTCGCTAACGCTCGCAAGAGTTGTCGAAAGGCCCTCCGAGCCCATTTTTATTTTATTCGTAAAAGTCACTCTGACTTAAGTCATTCTTTAGTTAGAAAGAGTATGATTTTCAAAATTAAGGTTGTAAATACTTCTTATTAACTTTCTTTCTTAAAATTAAATTTAAAACGAAATCTTTAAATACATAAAAGAAAGCTGTTCTATTGATGAGTAAAATTACCAAAGAAACAAAAAAAGAGGTTAATGCAAACAGCCCACTAGAGAAAAGAGGGCTGGAATTAACAGAAAGAAGCCATCTCACTTCTGATATTGAAAAGGCAATCAGTAGTTATTCTAAGGAAACACAGGCTAATAAAAGAATTAATGAGTCAAAGAAAATCAAAAAATTTTTCTTCAAGGAGTTTTTTGACAGAATCAGCTATGGTTTTGGCTCCCAGCAGTTCATAAATATATTATTTTCCCAGACAGGAGCATCTTATTTTGTAATAGGTACAATCAATGGACTAAGGGTAGTTCTAAGTGTTATTATTGCATCTTTTCTGGATGAATATTCAAAAGTAAGGCAAATAAGTAAAAGGTTTATCGGAATAACCGGCATAATCTTTGGCCTTTCATTTATATTCATGGCCATGGCAAGGTTTCTCCATTCAGTACCACTGTTTGCTCTTGCACTTCTTATTGGCAGCATAGGCGCTGTTTCATATGGCGAGCTTTATCAAAACATGTTTAAATATGCCCTTAAAAAAGAAAGGAGTTACTTACTGAGGAATATAGCGCAATATGGCCTTATGATTACAGGAGCAAGTATTTTATTGGCTGGTTTTTTAATGGATAAATTTCCTGCAATAGGAACACCAATTTCATTGTTTGGCTTTAAATTCAGGATTTTTGGCTATCTTATTGCATTTGAGATTGCAGCAATATCATCAATCATATCAGGTTATGTCTTGTCTTTCATAAAAGAAAAACAAGTAAAATTTATTGAAAAAAGAACCCCATTAACCCAACTAAAAATACAATTCAATAATATAAAAGATAATCTTTCTGTATTTGTCAAAAATAAGGTTATACTCATATTGTTTGTTGCAAGCATAATAACAGGATTTGTGCAGACCTTAGGAAATTCTTACTATGGAATCTACATATATGAAACATTCAAATATGGTTATTTTAGGGGATTTACAAATGTTGCTGTAATTTTTCTCATTGCTATAATGACATCATTTTTTGCACCATTTATTGTAAGAAAGAATGCAAGGGAATATGGAAAATTCCCAATGCTTGTTTTTGGCACTTTATTAATGGCAATCATGCCCCTTACATATTACTATAACCCAAACCTTGTGTCTATCTCAATAGG
>JAHJQG010000002.1 GCA_018819345.1 Nanobdellota archaeon | reverse complement strand
AGAGAAAAGAAAATGATATTTATTGTGAAATTCCAGTAAGCTTTGCACAGGCTGCACTTGGCTCTGAAATAGAGATCCCAACCTTAAAAGGAAAGGCAAAGCTAAAAATACCAGCAGGAACACAAACAAACACAATATTCAGGATGAAAGGCAAGGGCATCCCAGACCTTCATGGATATGGTCTTGGCTCAGAGAATGTAAAGATAGTTATTGAAACTCCAACAAAACTTACAAAAAAGCAGAGAGAGCTTCTAAAAGAGTTTGAAAAAGACACAAAAAAGAGAAAAGGATTCTTTGGTTTCTAGTTAAAACAAAATAAATATTAAATTAAAAAGGTATTCTTGACTATCGAAAAGTTTATATATATGTTTTCTATTTTAGAATAATAACATATTAAAATTTAAAGCAGGGGTGGAAAATGAAAAAAGAAATATTGTTTGGGGGAATTGTTCTTTTATTGCTTTTAGCAAGCGGATGTCAGCTTACAGAAACAAAGTATGTATGCCCAGATGGTTCTGTTGTTACCAACCTGGATGAATGTCCAGGGGCAGAAGAAGCAGAAGAAGAGCTAATAACAGAAATATTAGAAGAAGTTATAGAAGAGGTTGAAGAAGAAGCTGTAGAAGAACTGACAAAAATAACAGTTAAAGAAGGAGAACTAGTAGTTCTAAAGCCTGAAAGCGAGGATCCTGATGCAGACACTATTTTATATACATTCAGCGAGCCATTAGACAAAGATGGTATATGGCAGACAAATAAGGGAGATGCAGGGAACTATGAGATAACTGTAACAGCATCTGATGGCGAATTAACAGATACACAAAAGATTTTATTGGTTGTTGAGAGTGTAAACCAACCACCAGTACTTGAACTAATTGCTGACATTATGGTTAATGAGGGCGAAACAGTAAGCTTTGAGCCAGTTGCAACAGATCCAGATAATGATGAGGTAACAATAACATACTCTGGCTGGATGACAGAGGCAAGCTATACAACAAACTATGATGATGCAGGAACACATATTGTTACTTTGACAGCATCTGATAACATAGAATCAGCAAGCCAGGATGTAATAGTAACAGTCAATAATGTGAACAGGCCACCAAGGATTGTAAAGATTGTACAAGAATAATTCTTTATTTTTTATTTTATTTTTCACTCCTTTTGAATACTAAACAATAGAAAGATTTTTATATAATCAAATATTTTAATTAATAAAATGAAGAAATTAATACTAATTTTTATAATTTTATTCCAGCTTATTTTGGTTAGAGCAGAATTTATTACAATAACAGTTAATGAGGGCGACCTTGTAAGCCTTAAGCCAGAGGCAATAGACGAGGATATGGACAACATAGTCTATAATTTCAGCCAGCCATTAAATCAGAATGGCGAGTGGCAGACTGGCTATGATGATGCTGGCGAATATAAGATTACTGTAACAGCATCTGACGGCAAATTAACAGACACTCAGGAGATTTTGTTAATAGTTAAAGACAAGGACAGGGCCCCTTTTTTTGAGCCATTAAATGATGCTTTTGTTAATGAGAATGAGCAATTAATCTTGAATATTACAGCCACTGACCCTGATGGTGATAAAATAACTTATTTAGCAATTGACTTGCCGGATAATGCTAATTTTGTTAACAACAAGTTCAGCTGGGCACCTGGCTTTGATATTGTAAAAAAGAACTGGCTTGAAAAAATAATAACAAGGATACATATTCCTTACAGGCCAAAAAGAAACTTCTTTGTAACTTTTATTGCAAAATCAAATGATCTTGAAACAAAACATGAGGCTAAGATAACTGTTTATGAGACCAACAGGGCTCCTGTGCTTGAAAAAATAGGAACAATAACAGTTAATGAGGGTGAAACACTGGTTCTTGAGCCAAATGCAGCAGACCCTGATGGAGATATTTTGAGATACTCTTATTCTGGCTTTGCAAACAAGAAAAAACATAAGACTGGATATGATGAAGCAGGAACATATTATACAAATATCTTGGCATCAGATGGCTACCTTAGTGATTCAGAAAACATAACCTTGATAATAAAAGATACAAACAGGGCACCAATTCTTAAGCTAGTTAGTGACATAGCTGTTGATGAGAACAAATCAATAGAATTCAAGATTTATGCAACAGACCCTGATGGTGATAATATAAACTTCTTGGTTGAAAATGCACCTAATGGCTCTAACTTTGTTAACCAAACATTTAGCTGGATGCCTGATTTTGACACTGTTGATAAAGACAAAAAGGATTTTACACTCACTTTTATT
>JAHJQG010000067.1 GCA_018819345.1 Nanobdellota archaeon | reverse complement strand
TGAGCGGAAAAAACATCATCCTTCCAGAGTCAGATAATATTGTCAGAATTACAAGGATTGTCTTTTACAAGGGCCAGTTTGCCAGAATGATAATTGACATGTTTGAGTGAAAATGGCTAAAAAGAATAAAAAAAGAAAAAATTCAAAACCAAAAAAGGCAGTAAAGAGAATACCAATAGCTCCTCCACCAAAAAAGCAAAAAAGCAGTGAAGCAAAGTTCTTAATAGCAGTCCTTGCAATCCTGATTATCATCTTCTTTATTTCATCTTTCTACAGCAGGTACAAGGTAAAGTCAGAAGCAGAAATTATCATCAACAAACTTATTGTTGGGGATGAGGTTAATGAGCAGGCATTAAACAGCTTTATGAGCACAGACTACAATGAGCTAAAGAAAGAACTAGGCATAACTAAGAACTTCCTTGTCTATTTTGAGGATGAGGACGAGATAATTATTCCAGTTAATGGAAGGTACTGCTTTGGCTATGAGGAAGTAGCCCTAAACAGCTGCAGATAAACCAATTTTTTCTCTTGTAACTCCTGAATTAAGAAAATAATTTAAATACTAGCTAACAAATAATATCTTAAGAATGCACAAAAAGGCATATTTTTTCACACTGGACGCTTTTATTGCAACAAGCGTTATAGTAATAGGCATTGTTCTAATCAATCTTGCACATATAAACAAGCCTTATGAGATGCAGACAGCTTTTCTGTCACAGGATGTTATAGATGCAGCCTCATCAATAAAGGTTTATGAGGTAAGTGATAGTGAATATGTAAACAATTTAATAGAAAATGGCAATATAATAAATCCAGCAAACACTGTTTTGGAGCAGATAGGAGAATTCTGTTACAAAGGCATGGATGATACAGCAGGCAATTTCACAGAAAGTGTTTTCCTGGGCATAATCCCCAAGGAATATAATTTCCAGCTGTTAATTAAGGATGAAGATGATGTCCTGTTCAACTACACAAAAGGAGCCAATATGGATACATCAAGGATTTTGATATCCTCAAAAAACATAATCTTCGGTCAGATAAATGATTCAACTATGTGGGGACCTTACACATCAGAGGTTAGAACATGGCAATAAAAAACAAAAAAGGGATGTTTTTCACATTTATGTCAATTCTTGTTGTTGGTGTCTTAGTTTTAGCATTTTCCTCTGATGTTTATGTTACCTCAAAAGACAGGGTTCCTGTGGTTAAATCAAGGATTAAAACAGCAGACAGTTATCTAAGAAATCTTGAAGGCTCTTATCTAGAGAGGTCATTGTACACAAGCAGCTATAATGCATTAAATTCTCTTATTTTGTATATAATTGAGGAAGATGATTTCCTAGCTGATGAAAATGACTTAAATGCAAAGTTCAAAGAAGTGCTGTTAAGTGGAACAATAGATAGTACAGATCTTGGCGATATGGGAATTACGCTAATGCAGGACAATACCTTTATTTACAGGCTTGATAAAATAGAGGAAATGTCACAAGATGTTTTGCATATAACAACTGACTTTAACAAGGAAAATATAGATACTGTGATATTCCAATCTGATGATACAGGACCATGGAATGTTGGTGTTAATTTAACCTTAAAGTTTAGTGTTGATGCAGGAATTGCCTTATGGAATAAGACAGAAACAGTCAGCATAATGTTTAGCATTATTGGTTTTGATGACCCTTTATACATTGTAAATCCAGATGTTCCTTACTTTCACCCAATAAAGGAAACGTCTTTTAATGATACAGAATGGAATGTTGATACCTTAAAAGAGCATATTGCAAACGCAACTTACAGGCATGAGTCTAATGAATCCATTGAGCACTCACCAAGCTATCTTATGAGGTTTTATAATAGTGCTTCACCTTCATTATGTTGTGGTATTGAATCAATGATAAATGAAACAGTTTGTGAAGGGGTTGATGACAAAAGCTATGTTGACTACTGCTTCTGGAGTGATGAGTGTGATGATTATGGAGCTAGGTTATATAATATAACAGGCATAACAACACCAAGCTATCCATTTAAGCTTGATGCATACCATGTTGGGCAATACAATGTTGAGAATGAGGCAGGGTAAAATCTTAAGATGAATTATTACAACTCAATCTCAAAGTCATACAATAAATTACACAAAGAAGAGCAGTTAAACAAGATAAGGCAGATAAAAGATAATTTAGAAATCAAAAAAAATGATTTTCTTTTGGATGTTGGCTGCGGCACAGGAATTTTCGCAGAGGAATTTAATTGTATTAAGATAGGAATTGATCCAAGCATAGAGATGCTAAAACAGGGAAAGAACGCTTTTTACATACAGGCATGTGCTGAAAACCTGCCTTTCAAAGACAATTCTTTTGATTTTGTTATATCTGTTACTGCAGTGCATAACTTCAAAGATATAAGAAAAGGCTTGGAAGAGATAAAAAGAATT
>JAHJQG010000066.1 GCA_018819345.1 Nanobdellota archaeon | reverse complement strand
TCCCAAGAAATATGGCAAGACTAAGAAAATTTACATCTTACAGAAAGCTTGAAAGGCCTTACACAAGAACATCAAAATTCAGAAAGAAATCTTTTATCAGGGCAAGCCCTAATCTCAAGATAGTAAGATTTGAGATGGGTGATCCAAAAAAAGAATTTGGTTATACGCTTGAGCTTATATCTAAAACAGATTTGCAGATAAGGCATGATGCAATAGAGTCTGCAAGACAAACTAGTAACAGGATACTGGAAAGAGAACTTGGAAAAATGGGTTATTTCATGAAGATAATGATTTATCCTTTCCATATTCTTAGAGAAAATCCTATTGCAAGCGGTGCAGGAGCTGACAGAATGTCAACAGGTATGAAGATGTCATTTGGAAAGCCTATTGGAGCAGCTGCTCAGGTCAGGAAAGGGCAAAAGGTATGCATAATCAGGGTTAATAAGGGGGGCCTTGAAATAGCAAAGACTGCCCTGAAAAGAGCATCAAAGAAAATGCCCAATTCTTATTCTATTTTAGTTAAGGAAAACAAGCCTGTTACTATTTCTGGATAAAGAGAAAGTTATAAATATAATCCCTGTTTCAAAAAAAGATATGGAGCTAATAGAGATTTTCAAGAACCAGTATGTAGAAGCAGCAATAATCTTTCTTTTATTTGTAGTAATAGGAAAAATAATTGCAGTTGTTTTGAGAAAATATTTAAAAAAAATAACAGATAGAACAAAAACAAAGTTTGATGACATACTTTTGGAAAAAACAGAACCATTTTTAACATATGTTATAATATTGGTTGGTGTAAAGGTTGTACTGCTGCATATTGGAATCATGACATTATTATTATCAAGGATAATCAATTCTTTTATAACAATTTTGGCTGTATATTTTGCAATAATAATTATTGAAATGTTTATCAACTTCTGGGGAATCAACTGGGCAAAGAGAACAAAATCAGGTGTTGATGCAATGCTTCCATTAGTACATCAATTATCAAAGGTTGTTTTGATCATTACCTGCTTGATGTTTATACTGAACATCTGGGATAAGGATATAACAGGGCTGCTTGCTGGTGTTGGAATAGCAGGAATTGTACTTGGATTTGCCCTTAAGGACAGCCTTTCAAATATATTTGGTGGAATCTCAATTATACTTGACAAGACATACAGGGTTGGTGACAGAATAAAAATTGGTGACCCAGGAGAAAGCGGGATAGTTTATGATATTAGCCTTAGAAGCACAAGGATAAAGACATGGGATAATGATGTTATTATTATACCAAATGGCATGATGGCTAACTCAAAAATACAAAACTATGTCCAGCCAAGCATCAGGTCAAGGGGAGTTATTGACTTTTGCGTTGCATACGGCTCTGATGTTGATAAGGTAAAAAAAGTGATAGTAGAAGCAATAAAGAAAGTTGAAAATGTTCTTGATGAGCCTGCTCCTTCTGTTTATTTCAGTAAGATGAATGATTTTTCTCTGGATTTTAATGCAAAGTTCTGGGTTGATGATATTGCGAAAAGGTATGAGACACAAGAAAACGCAACTATTATTATCTACAAAACCCTTAAGAAAGAAGGCATAAGCATACCTTTCCCAACAAGAACTGTTTATCTAAAGAAGTAAAACATGGGCTGTTAATTCTACTGGATGTTGTGTGTCAAAAATAAAATGGAAAAAATTCAAAATGTTTAGGGTTATAGGATTTGATACCCCCTGGAAAAAATTCGAAATTATTATAGGAAGTTTTAAATATAAATAATCATTTTAGGGCAGTATCAAAAAAGCGAGGTTTTGTATATGAGTAAATCAAAGATAATATATCCTATGAAAAAAAGAGGTAAGATAAAAATTGACTTTTGGGATATTTTAATATTGTTTGGAGCGTTAGCAATACTTACCTGGGCTTTAATGAAAGCTTTTAGGATGATACATACTCCTGCTTGGGTAGAAATGATACCTTATTTTGGTGGTGCTTTTTCTATAATAGGGGGTACTTATAAACTTGGCAAAATAATAAAGGGGATCGAAGAAACAGAACAAAAAGTTGATAAACTTATTACAATCGAAAAAAGATTTTCAAAAGTAGAAACAGAACATAAGCTTGCTATGGGCGGGAAGTTAAAGATTAAACATTAACACTACTTAATCTAATTAACCCTAGCTATCTGCTGATATCCCTACCTAATTTTAATTCTGCCAAGTCGCAAGAGATTTTTAATCTGAAGTAAAAACAACTTTCAATAATTTATTTATTCATATCTAAAAGAGTTAACAGCTCAATAAAACAATAGATTTAAATAATTGCTTTTCTAAGACAATAATTGGGTGATTATTATGAAATTTAACTATGGAGAAATAGGTTATTATAGGCCAGATTACTTTTGTGGAATCTTGCCTAAAATTGATGAATCAAGGCATGAATTTAAGATAAGGCAGAGAAGCACTGATAAAGAACATAAAGACAAAAATATTGAAGATAAAGTGAGAGAACAAGGAGAGGGAAGAGTTAGAGGACCACATATCCATTCAAGGCCTTCAACCGAAGGAAAGATACAGAATTACAGATGTTGAGGTGATAAGATGTTTTTCAGGAAAAAAAGGAATCCATTCTTAACAGTTGGAATATTAACGGGTGTATTTTTAGGCTTGTTCTTAGGCAATATTTTATTTTGGATGATAATAGGAGGCCTTATCGGTTACCTAATGGAGAAAAAAGGTTTCTCCCATAAAGGAAAAATAATTGATGTCAAAAAACCATTTACAAAGATTGGCTCATTGATAGCAATAATTGTATTGATTCTTGTTTTGTATTTTTTCAGGCCATGGTTCCATCCATTTGTTATGGGTCTTTACACCCATCCAAGCATTATATTCACAATATTGTTTGCATTATTTTGTGCATTTGCCTTTATGAAAAAAAAGGATAATCTGGGATATGGTTTATTAGCTGTAGCATTTATTTTCTTCATAATATTTTCATTAAATGAGGTTATTGTTGAGAGATATATTGTAAGTGAAACAGAGTATCATATTATAAGTGAGCTTCCTGATTCATCACAAGTAAGAATTGTCCCGGTTGCTGTTGCCAGAAGATATGCAAAAGACAGCCTGCAGAAATCAAGGGAAAAGCTTGGGGATTTTGATATTGTTAATCTAAACAATAATCTTATCTGGACAACACCAAGGGTTCCTGATGGGATAGTACTCTATTTTACACAGAAGGTTAAGGGCCTTATGACAGTGAATGCAGAAAAGAGCAGCAGGCAGACAAAGATGATTAACCAGGAGCTTAAGATTGGAGAAGATATTGGAATAACAGATAATATCAACTGGAAGCTTTACAAAAAAACATATTTTATGAATCTTGGAGAGATTTATTATATAATAAATGATGATGAGATTTTAACAGTTGCTCCTGTAATTAAGTATAAATTCAGGTTTCCTGTTATGATTCCCTATTTTGATGGTGTTTATGTTGTAAATCCTGAGGCTCAAATAGAAAAATATTCTCCAAATGAAATAAATGATATTGATTACCTGAAAAATAACAGGGCATATCCAGAGTATCTTGCAAGACTGTATGTTGATTCATATAAATATCACCTCGGTGTATTAAACACATGGTTTATGCACAAGGACCAGATAGAGATATCAGATGTTTATGGCCAGGAAAACAGGCAGCCATTCCTGATGCCAACTGTTGACGGCCTTAAATGGATCTTGGCAACAGAGCCATATGGCGAGAGCTATGGCGTGTTCAAGATATTTGTTGTTGATGCAGTAACTGGCCAGATTGATATGCTTGAGATGGATGAGGACAAGACATTAACTGGCCCAGTAAGAGTTGTAAGCTATGTAAAGAAGCAATTCCCAAGGATTGACTGGACAGAGGCAAGAATTATTGAGCCAAGGCCTTATGTTGTTAATGGAAAACTGTACTGGATGCTCTCAATAACACCAGCAGACTTTGCAGGAATATCATACACTGTTTTTGTTGATTCAGAGAACAATGATGTTCTTTCATTTGAGACAGATAATGATGTGCTTAATTTTGTCAGCAAGGGAATAATAACTGCTGAGGATAAAATAACAGAAATTCCAACCAAGGATAAGGAAGAGATAATAAGAGAAATAGAGGAAAAGCTGGAAGAGCTTAAGGAGTTGCTAGAGCAGGAAGGATAAATAAAGCAAAATATATAAATTCCTTTAACTAAAATAAGAATATGGAATGCAATAAATCAAAAAATCTAAAGAAATGCAACTGCACATATGAGCCCTGTGAAAGAAAAGGCATTTGCTGCGAGTGCATAAAATATCATCTGAGCAGGAATGAGCTACCAGCATGTTGCTTTCCAGATGAGATTGAAAAAACATTTGACAGGTCTGTAGCAAGGTTTGTTGAGATAAACAGCTAAGCCAAAATATATAGAACATCATAAAGATGAAAATAATCAATGTGAAAATAAAAAAAATTAGTGTTAGTTCTTTTTCTGCAAGAGACTACTCTGTTGAATTGGCAATTGATTTTAATGACGGCATTGACAAGCAGATAATGAGGCACACTGTAATAGATTATCCTGAAATGGTTGCAGAGCATATTTTTAATGACCTCAAGAAAATGGAGAAGAACATTAACATAAAATTTGATGGAGTATCTATTTTAGACAATTATGTTAATGTTGTTATGCAGAATGAGGAAGAAGATAAAAAAAAGACAGCAAAGTTTCTCAGCAAAGTCCAGGAAAAGATAAGCAAGATAAAAAATAAGAGGGTTGTTGAAGGGTACATTAACCTGATAAAGGAAATAAACCTGATGAATGTTGAGTTATAAAAGAAAAACTATTCGCAGCTATTTAATTTATTTCTTCGTATCCAAACCAATACATTCCGTTGATCTGAATGGGGTTTTCATTCTCATCCTCGAAATGAATAATGAAATCCTTTGTTATCCCAAGCTCTTTCTTAAGCTCGTTGTAGTCTGTGCTCATGAATTTGTTTAATGCCTGCTCGTCAATCTCATCTCCAACAACAATCTTGTTTATTATGGTATTTGCCTCTGAGTTTATCTTGTACTTATTGTAGAAAGATGAAGCAAAGAAAAGAATAATTAATATAGCAAGAACTGCTATTAAGAACTTTGCTTCACTGCTTTTTTGCTTTTTTGGTGGAGGAGCTATTAATCTCTTTTTTACAGCTTTTACCTTAATCTTTTTCTTTGCTTTTTTTGTTGCTATTTTAACCACTTCCTCTGTATTTTTTTATATGATATCCTTCACCTAATCTTTTAGCGTAAGCTTGTGCTGCTTTTTTAGACCTAAATTCTTTAGCCTTATTTCTGTTGATGGGGTTTTTAACAATTTTTCCATCTTTTACTATATTATATTTTATTCTATCTATCTTTAGTTTTATAAGAATATCTTTTGCTTTATTCTTTTTAGCCATTTTCACTCAAACATGTCAATTATCATTCTGGCAAACTGGCCCTTGTAAAAGACAATCCTTGTAATTCTGACAATATTATCTGACTCTGGAAGGATGATGTTTTTTCCGCTAAGCTTTGTGTGTTTAT
>JAHJQG010000065.1 GCA_018819345.1 Nanobdellota archaeon | reverse complement strand
TTTTAGCCATTTTCACTCAAACATGTCAATTATCATTCTGGCAAACTGGCCCTTGTAAAAGACAATCCTTGTAATTCTGACAATATTATCTGACTCTGGAAGGATGATGTTTTTTCCGCTAAGCTTTGTGTGTTTATATGGGGCTCCTTCACAGCATGTCAGCTTGTGTGTTTCATTATAGCTTTCTGTAACACCTACTACCCTGTTTAGTGGAGTAGTGCATGCTTCCTTTGTTATTTCATCATAAAAATTACAGCCATTAATGCCATCACAGTCAGCATTGCATCTTGGCTTTTCATCAGATGTCTTGCTGCAGTCTGGCTTGCATTCACTGCCAGCTGTGTATAAAACAAAATCAATGGTTACAACATTATCCTTAATATAAAACTGCTTGTTCAATGAGTTAAAGCCCTGCTTTGAGGCAACAATGTCATAACTACCTTCAGGAACATCTCTTATGAAATAGTTTCCGTTTTCATCTGTTATGTCATTCAGCTCTAGAGGGCTGAGAATATCAACCAAAGCACCTTCAATTGGCTCTAAAGAAACATTTGTAACAGTTCCATTAACACCAACATCAGGAAGAACAGCAAATGGAATGCCTGCTGCAATAGGAATGATTAACAATAAAGCACTGATTAAGATAAGTTTATTGGCTCTCATGGTGTCACCTCCAGGCTTGCAGTTAGGTTATAAAAGCCAAGAGCAAGACTCCTGAATAAAAGCTCGCAACTAGGCATATCAACCTTAACAAAATCAGAGCTTGGCAGATAATTAAGTGTGTTTTCAAGAATCTTCAAGCCAGAATATTTTTTGTAAAAATCATCCTCAGCATAATTATAATAAGTTTCATCAGTGCAGCTATGATACGTGCATTCATCATACATGTAAGTGCTCATACTGCTCTGCTTGCACTCATAAATCTCTTCATTAGTCAATAATACAGGCTCTGCCAATGAATAAAAGTGAGCATTCTTAACACTAGTTCCAAAGAACAGCTTGTTGCTTAGTGAGATGGTCTGGCTGCATGAGCCAATCAAATTGTTGTCTTCATCACGAACAGACAATGTAAGTTTACCACTGGCAAGGCTGTATGGATTAGAGATATTTAGCAGAACAACAGGAATCTCACCTAGGTAAAGATTGCTCACAGCAGCAACATCAGCAGCCAGACCAGAGCAGGAATTATCCAGCTTAGAGGAATACTTGCAACTTGTTCCGCTGCAATAATAATCCCTGTAATACTCATTATAACATCCATCCTTGCTGTTGCAGTTTGTGCAGGATGTGCAGCCACAGCTAGTATCTGTTCCTGAACAATAGTTATAGCAGTTGTAATTAGAGCAATAGGCACAGGAACCACAGTTTGTGCAAGAAGTACAGCCACAACTTGAGCTAGTTCCAGGGCAATAATTATAGCAGTTGCCACCAGAGCAATATCTGCAAGAGCCACAGTTCACACCAGCACAGGGATCAGCTGTTGTTGATGTTGTATATATTGTTGTATATACTGTTGTAGGTGTTGTTGTTGGAGTTGTTGTTGTAGTAACTCCTTTTCCTGTTCCTGTTCCACCCCAACCATTATGCACTAAAACATCTCCTGCATAATAAGTATGTGTGTCTTCTACCTCAAAATTATATGTGGGTATTTTATCATAAACTATTCTAATAGAAGTGATTATTAAATTATTTCCATTCCGTAATCTTAAAACATTTCCAATATTTGCATTGCCTATCTCCTGCCATCTGCCATTAACAAGAATAGGATGATTTGGAGTAACTCTTAATCTGTTATTAATAATAAGATAACTATTGGATTGCTCTTTTGGATGGTAAAAGGTTTTTTTGACTATTGAAGGCACATTAGTTTGAGTTTTTTCATCATAACTTAAAACAATATCACCAACCCTAACATCTTCAATTGGCTTTTCAGTGCCATCTGGTAAGGCAACAGGTGTTCCTGTAAGAAAACATGATGTTGTTGTTGATGTTGTTGTATCTTCTTCACATGAAGTATCAGGAGCACAGGTTGTTTCAAACTTACATCCAGGAGGAGGAGTGCAAGTTCTTGTACTATACATCCAATCAGAAGGACAGTCTCCTTCTCCACAGCCCTGATCAGTCCAACCAGTACAAGTACATTCTTCACAGTCAGAAGCAGAGGTACATGATATACCATCCTTGTCACCACAATCAACACCCATACAATATTTAGGATTACCTGGTGCGGCAGTAATCAGCGTATCGCAGATGCATACATATGCATTAGCACTATTGCTAACTAAAACAGAAAAAAATACTAACATAATTACAAGCAAAATTATTTTTTTAGTCATTCTTGCCCTTTATATTTTATGTTTATTAATGAGTCTGCAAGCTGGCATGCGCCAAGTGGTTCACTAATATATTCATCCTCAAACATAAACCTAATTTTTCCATTAGTCTTAATAAAATCAGATGTCATTAAAAAGTCTATTGTTTTTTCAATTTCCTCTTTAAATTCATCATAATAGTTTGACCTTGTCAAAAAATAGATTCTTTTTAAGACAGTAGCAAAATTATCTTTATTTAAACAAGCAGACCTTATTGTTGGTTTCATAACCCCATCGCATGTGGCTTCTTTAATAAAGGTCTTAAGTTCATTAACCCTCTCTGTATCACAGTAATAATCACATGCAAACCCCCATAGCATAAGCTCCCCTACTCCATAGAAAAAAAATATTTCTTCTATATCTTTATCTGACTCTTTTTTCAAAGTATCTATAAATTTATTCTTGTAAACCTCCTTTTTAGTATAGTCAAAAAGATAATAATAAGATTCTGGTAAATAAAACACAGGATATTCTGACTCAATTTTCTCACATCCCTGCAGATAATTAGATGCAAAGTTTATATCCATATCTATAGGACCATAAACCATTGAATAGATTATTCCACTAATAAGTACAGTATCTTCTGAGTCAGAACAATTCTCAGGCAATATTTTTAAGGCATAATCAAACCATTGATTAAGTATGCCTTGATCATCTAATTTATCAAATTTATAAAGGTCTGTATAAAATATTAAGATATGGGCAATAGTATGTTTTTCTTTCCTGAGTCTTTCATAATCACTAAAATCAAACATATCGGAGAGTTCATCTAAATCATCCCAGATTATACCTTGAGTTGGACTAGAGAACTGGTTTGTTGTAATGCTTATTACCTCCCCCCTATTAAAAATTCTTTTATGAGGAAGATTTCTTATATAGAAAAAAGCAATAACCAAGATAAAAATTATTAAGAAAGCAAAAATATACTTTTTGTTATTTGCCTTTTTTATTATAATGTCAACAGAATTAATAACATCTTGAGGATAGCCAGCCCCTCTTAAACCCTCCTTAATCTGCTCCTTGCTATAACCCTTTTTCAACTGCTCCTTAATCCAATCATCTATTTCAGCCATTATTTATTTTTATAAACTAATAAGTATATAAACTTTTATATTAATCAAAAAGTAGTTATAAAAATATTTTAAAAAAATTTACATCAATTTTGGTAGCTATTTAGGATTTCAATAAGCGTTGCTTTTCTTTCAGAACCTGACATTTCCATAATATGTTTGCTTATCTTGCCTATTTTTTTAATACCTACTAAATATTCAGCAAAGTGTTCAGTATATTTAGTAGCCCATATTCCTATTTTTCCTATTTTTATTTCAAAAACTTCACCTTGATTAGAAATAACTATTTTATCTTCAATAGATGATACCCTTTCTTCGAGCGGTGAAACATATTTATTAAAGTTATCACCATGAAGGCTATATTCAAGACTAGCTATATCCCCCTTATCTTCATTAGTAGTTTTTATATTAATAAAATTGTCTGGTAAAGAACTAAGAAGCCGAAAATAAGAGTCAAGTGTTACATAAGGGACTGATTTATATTCTGTTTCTTGAGCATGAACCTTAAGTGGTCTTGATTTGATTATCTTACCTGTTTTTTTAATATTTGCTAAGTCTTCTTCATTTCCAACAAATTTTCTAACAAAACTAGTCAATTCAGCACTACTATCTCCTTTACATATTAATTTAGTTTCCCAAATATTACCATCTTTAACCCATTGATAAGAATAGTCAAGTTGGAATAATGGCTCATCAATAAACTTTAAGTAGTTACCTTCTATCCTAACTTTATTAGCAGGTAGTTCACAAATGAGCTTCCTGTACTTTTCAGGCAACCATTTAGGCCAGAACTCTTCTTTCATATCCTTAGCATCAACCTCACTTAAAACACATTCAATGGATTTGGTTTCATTTAGGTTTTTTTGTATCTCTGCTGCATCAACCTCAGGGGAATAAGATGAGACAGTTTTTGCTATTTTATATGCTCCAATAATTCCTATAACAACTCCTACAAGAGTTGTTATGCCTCTAACAAACTTATTTTCTCCTAATTTTTGTAAGGAAATATAGGGTTGTTTTTGTATATCATTTTGAGCTTGATTTTTATACATTTTAATACCCTTGTGAGAGTCATAATATTAACTACTATATAAATCTTTCGTTTTATTTGTTACGGTGAAGTGGTTAAAATAAAATAATTAAAATGAATATCAGTTAAACAAAGATGTTCTCTGCTTCTTTTAATCTTTTGGTGTTATTTTCAACTATTTTTAATAAAAAGGGCCTATTGGCCTCTTGTTCAATAACCCTAATATCAGAATCTTTAAGATTTCCAAATATTTCTTTGGCTAATCTTATTTTCTCTGTCTCAAGCTGTTTTAAATCTTTCTTTGTTTTTTTGTTTTTATATTTATTTAATATTTTTTTATAATCCTTGTTTTCAGAGAGATTTATTGAATGCTTAATGTTTAGTTTGTAAAGTATATTATCTGTAAGGGAGGCCTCCTGTATTAGTGTATCCCCTATTATCTTGCAATAGTTGGAGTACTTTTTTATTTTATCCCTCTTTAATTCAAGATTATCCATGCATTTATATGATTCATCAACCATCTCTTTCTTGTTAAAAACAAAGGCCTGAACAAAGACCCAGTATGGAAATAAGCGGCAGTTTAATGGCCTTGCCTCATAAACAGAGCATTTTTCATTTTTGCGCAACAAGCAGGG
>JAHJQG010000064.1 GCA_018819345.1 Nanobdellota archaeon | reverse complement strand
GCACAGAAATGCTTGCGAAAACCGCATACTTTAGTATGTGGATGAGCATTTCTGGCATCCTAAAAATCCACTGTCAAAAGAAAACTCCGTCAAACCAGCATCTTTAGATGCTGGTAGGAGTTTTCTGTGGATTTTTATGATAATTTAATTTATTCACTTTTAATAAGAAAATCAATTGTTTCTTTAGCTGCTATATCTGGCTCGAGAATAAGCCATACATGCTCTTTTTTTGGAAATTTTTTTATAGTTAAATTCCTAAAAGCCTTATTAACATGTTTTTCAATTTTATCATCTAATCTAAAATATTCATCATCTTCTCCATAAATTATAAGACTCGGTTGCTTAACATCAAAATTCTCATAATTAAAATCTGAAATATCTGAAACAATTTTTTTTGATACTTTCACATTCTTTAGAAGGTTTATATAAAAACCTTTTTTTAAAGATTTATTTTTTGATAATATTTCATTTGTTTTTCTTACAAACCCAAAAAAGCCATAGCTTGTTGGTAATATTGGGTCAATCCCAACAAGTTTTTTTGCTTCTGAAGAGTTATTTCCAACTGTAAATGCAACAGCACCACCCATTGAATGACCTACAATTTTATATTTTCCTAATTTAATTGAGTTACAAAAATCATATGTCAACCCAGCATATTCCTTTATTGATGTAGGCTGACTTTTCAAGTAATTTATTGCATACATATCTGGAGCAATAACTTCAAACTTATTAGAAAGCTTTTCTATAATATTTTCATATTTTTTAACATCCAATCCAAATCCATGCAAAAACAGCAGAGGTTCACCTAACCCTTTTTTTATATATCTTATATTTTCATCTCCAACTTTTTGAATCTTGTATGATTCCATAATCTTATAACATATTTACTAATATATAAATCTTTCTATTTTTACCACTAATATGTAGTTATTTATAGCCCCATAATTCATCCGAAAGCTTTATAAGTTTTGATTTTTTTATTCTTTTTATGTTAAATCTGCGCTGTAAGGAATGCAACTATAAGTTCAGTCCAAAGAAGGATATAATACCAAAGACATGCCCTTTCTGCGGAAAAGAGGGAACCTTAGAGAAAGTAAAGCCAATGCAGAAAATCATAGATGAAGTTATTGATGAAATGGACTCATAATTTAATCTAATAGTTTTATATGCTCTGGCTTTGTAAGAAATTCCTCTCTCTTTAAATCCTCAATAATAAAGAACTCTTTTTTCTTTTTTATCTTAAATTTTTCAAGGCTCTCAGAGAATTCTTCAAGCCCTTTCATATCCCTAAATACTGCTTCAACAAAGAAATCAAATTCATTATTAAGCCTTAATATGGAGTTTACATTTTTATTTGTTAATAAGAAATCTTTAATCTCTTGCTTTTTTTTGTCATTAGCTTTTAATATAAAGTTAATCCTTATTCCAAAACCAAGCTTTTGAAAGTCAAGCAGAGGAGAGTATTTTGATATTGTATTTTTTCCAAGCTTATTTACCTTGTCAAATATTGTTGATATTGGAATATTTGTTTCACGGCTTATCATTGCAAGGCTTTTCCTTGAATCTGCTCTTAAATGCGTTAAAATCAATAACTCCTTTTTTGTCAGCAATAAACTCACCTAACAACAATAAGAAGGACATATTTATATTGCTTTACTAAAAAAAATCATGAAATTTTTGCGAACTCCGGAAGATATTCCATATTAGTTAGCTTAATCACTTTTTCTTGTCAAAAAACAAAAAATCCTCCTCTCTAAAAAAGAGCTGATGTTAAAATAATTCTTAGCAAAAAAATAGAAGAATTAATTCATTTAATATCTAAAGCTTTCATTATTTTGTCAAGTTTTTCATTAATTATTTCAAGATCTCTGTTAGGAACCCTATCAGAACTAACTTTACCTTTTTTTGCAAAACAATCATTACAATAGACAGGCTTGTTTGAAGTTGGTTTAAAAGGAACCTCACATTCAGCACCGCAAGAAGAACAAATAACTTTAGTCATCTCAATATCACGCCTATCTCTGCTGTAAGAGTTAGATCTTCTGCCAGAATCTCTCCTACCCTTATGAATGTCTTCAAAACTTCTCTTACCCCTGGTGTCTCTCTTTGAATAACTATCTTTAGAATCTCTTTTGCTTTTTCTTTCTCTTGAACGTTCAAATCTTGCCATAAATATGTTAGAAATAACATTAGTATATAAAGTTATGTGAAAATTATTGAAAATGTTTGAAGAAAAAATCAAAAATAAAATATAGTAAGGAAGATGAAAAGTCCTTCAAGAAAACTTCTCAAATGAAGAAATTGCTGAAATAAGAAAATAACTAATAATCTTAAAAATTCGATTAAAAAAGAATTTATCCTATCATCTCTAAAACAGCTGGATCACTCATAAAGGATTCCCTTTTTATGTCATCTATAACATAATATACCTGCCTGTCTTTTATGTCAAATCTTTGCTCAAGGTTTTCTATGAAGTCTTCCATATCCTTTATGTGCTTGAAGATAACATCCACCATAAAGTCAAAGCCATTGTTTATCTTGCATACAGAGTTTACATTATGGTTTTTTATCAAATAATCCTTTACTTCATCCCTTTTATCCCTGTTTACTTTTAGCATAACATTTGCCCTTGTGTTAAAGCCAAGCTTTGAGAAATCCAGCAAGCTTGTGTATTTTGTTATAAGCTCATGCTCATGCAGCTTTAGCTTGTCATATATGGTTGATACAGGTATATGTGTCTTTCTGCTAAGTCTTGTCAGTGTTTCCCTTGCATTCTGCCTCAAATAAGAAATAACTATCAGATCTTTTTTATTTATCATTTTTTTGGCCTCCATATATTTTTTATGGTTTTTGTAATATCTTCATTCAGAGATTCATTGAAATATAAAGGTTTTTTAGCAAGAAAATTTGAATGTTTCAGAAAAATTCTGAAGCATTTAAAAAGAAAACAATTAAACAAATATTTTTTCCTGAAACAAAAACATTTATATACTTGTTGTTCTTTTAAAGTAGTATGAAAAAAACAGAGTATGAATTACTCTTATTTTTTAAGAAAAATCCTGAAAAAGAATTGTCCACAACAGATGTATTAGCAAATATTTTTTCTGAAGATTATAAAAATATAGAGGACATACTTAATGATCCTTTTTCAGACAAGCAGATGCTTAATAATGCAAAGAGAAAAAAAGGCCAGCTTCACAGAAAAATCCTTTATTATCTGAATAACTTAGTAAATGAAGATATACTAAAGATAAGCAAACAAGGCAATAAAGGGGAAAAATACTTTGTTCTTGCATTAGAAGGCGGGGAAGAACTTATTATTAATAAGTCAAAAAGGAAAATTATCATATCAAAGCCAAGCATGCCTGCAATGCATATTGATGGATATGAGCAAAAAAATATTGCTGCACGCTTTGAACCAGCAACATGGATAGACAGGTTAAATTCAATTTTATTTGAAACACCAAAATTCAAAAGCCTTGAAGAATTATACAACACAATAAACAAATGTTTCTCAAATATCAATGATGTGATTGGTTTAAATGATTTTGAATATGCAATACAAAATAATGATATTAAAGAATCCTTGTCTTTCCTTAGAAGGATTAATTCTGAATGTGTTGACTATGGAAAAAGATTAAGCTGCATAATAGACATAACAAATATTGAAAAGGAAAAAATAAGCAAGGTTCTTGAATTTATTAAGGAATACTGCAATATTCATTCTAGGAACATAACCCTAATATTTGATGTTAGAAGCAAAGAATTGCAAGAAAATTCTGATTTTTTTGAAGATGTTATTAATCTATTTGTAAATTTCAAAAAAAGAATATACATAAAAAATCAGGATCTTCATGGAGCGCCATATATACTTGGCAGGGCTGGCCCATATTGCTTTGATGAAAATGAATGGCTTGTTTACAAGAAAGAATTTCAGGAAAAAAGTTATGGACTTGCATGCTCACAATCAACAATTGGCATTGATGTTAATGCCTTTTTTAAGGAAAACAATAATATCAGCCAATTCAGGTTATTTATTAAGAACATAGTTAAATCGCTCCTGTATGCAAATTCTCTTCAAAGAAGAAAATCAGATGAATATTTTAAGGATATTGTTAAACTTACTTTTCCTCATGTAAGGGAATTTTTTAATTTGAGCAAAAATTATATTCGATTCTGGAATTACGGCTGGAAAGAGCCAAACCTAAACCAAAACTATGTTATTGAGCTTATAAAAAGCACAAAAGAAGAGATTGATAATTTTTGTGTATCAGAAGAAACTATTTACAAATCATGCGGCATGCCAACACGGTTTAAGGTTGCATTTTCATGTCTTTTCAATGGCTCAAAATTTAACTTTAGCAAGAGATTGCCACAGAAAATAGAGATTAAGAAACTGGAAGACCTTTACTCAAAAAAAGTAAAGGAAATGCTTAGTGTAAAAGAAGAGATTTTTCAGGCATTTGACGGCGGCGATAGGGCAAGATTTTACAGGACAGGCAAAATAAATTCAAAGGATATATGCCGTGAGTTCAATATAATACTAAAAACATACAAAATTCCTTTCTTTTGCTATGAATTTTCTGAGGTAAGTGGGTCTGAATTAAAGCTTACAGCATTTATAAGGTGATTATGTGGAAATAAAATCTGAAACAACAATAGGTGCATGGAAATCAAGCTTAAAATACATACTTGAGTCTGGAAAGGATTTTACAGATGAGAATAACAGGGTTTGCAGAGAAATCTTGAACCTTGTTATAAAAGTGGAGAATCCTGAAAAAGATATTATAAGGGCAGTTGAAATACTTAACAGCTTTAAGAAATGGGTTTATCCTCCAATAGATGAGATAGCTGAGGTTATTATGTCAAGAAAGCTATCTCCTACTTATTCTTTTTCATATGGCCCAAGGCTCTTTAATTTTAATAATGTAATAAACCAGATAGATGACTTCCTAATTCCCCTGATTAAAAAAAATAATTTTTCTAGAAGGGGGATTGTAAGTATTTGGAATCCCACTGAAGATTCAAAATCATACAAAAGAGAAATACCTGCTTTGATATCTCTTGATTTCAAGATGAGAAATCAAAAGCTTAATGTAACTGCAATTGTCAGAAGCAATGATTTGTTCTTTGGGTGGCCTGCCAACTTCTACCAGATTTTTGTATTGCAGGAGTATGTTGCAAAAGAACTTAATTGCAAAACTGGCTCTTTAACAACCTTCTCAAACAGTGCCCATATATTCAAGGACCAGTTTGAAGACATCCAGAAAGTTATTGCAGACTAAGGCAGTAAAGACTTATTATTAACTAATAGGTAGTAACAAAATAGAAAGATTTATATACTTATTATACATATTCCTTATTATAAAACTAAGAATAAAGGAAAATCAATAAAATGTCTAAAATGGAAGAAATGGAAGAACTTAAATTTTTATGTGTTAATAGTTTAGAAGAAAGATTAAAAGAGGCTTATAAAGAGATTAAAAATCTTAAAAAAGAAAATGAAAGTCTTAAAAAACAAGCATTTAGAGATTCACTAACAAAGCTCTATAATCTTAATTATTATAATAAGAATATTGAGGATATATTTAAAGAATCTATTGAAAAAAAACAAAAAGTTGGACTTTACATAATTGATTTAAACAACCTTAAGTATGTAAATGATAAGTTTGGTCATCCTGAGGGTGATAAATTTTTAAAAATTTTTTCTGATATTTTAAGAGACTCAGTCAGGGAATGTGATGAAGTTGTAAGAATTGGAGGAGATGAATTTATAGTTATTACTCGAAACGCAACTCCGCTTACAGAACAAAAAATGAGAGAGAGATTAAACAATGGACTAAACTCATATAATACAGATTCTAAAAAAGACATAAACTATAATATGTCTATTTCAGCAGGTTATGCACTAATAAATCCCTTGGAAAAAAATGCTATTGAATCTGCTTTTAATATTGCAGATCAAAAGATGTATAAGGAAAAACATATTTTTCATATCAGAAATGCATTGATAAATTATTGTGTTAAATTAAGTAATAGCAACATTAATAAATAAAAAGAAAAATATCTTTCTTATGCAGGTATTTAAGGAAGCAATTATTAATCTATTGAAAAAAGAGGTAAATGGTTCAATAGAGCTTGAAACCCCACCAGATTCTAAGCTGGGAGATTATGCATTTCCATGCTTTGGCCTCGCAAAGCAACTAAAGAAAAGCCCTATTGAGATTGCAAAGGATTTAGCATCAAAGCTCAAGCCAAACAAATACATAAAAGAGATAAAAAGCACAGGCCCGTATGTTAATTTCTTTGTTAATGAAAGCATTCTGGCAGAGTTAATCTTAAACAATATTTCTAGTGGTAAAGATGATTATGGAAAAGCCAAGAAAAAAAAGGAAAGGGTTATGATAGAATTTTCACAGCCAAACACCCACAAGGGATTTCATATAGGACACTTGAGGAATGCCTCACTAGGAGACTCTTTGGTTAGGATTATGAGATTTAATGGGTATGATGTTGTTGCCGCAAACTATATAGGTGATATTGGGGCGCATATTGCTAAGTGCATATGGTATTACTTAAAATTTTATAAAAACAAGGAGCCAAAAACAAATAAAGGGGAATGGCTCGGCTCAATATACACAGAGGCAAGCAAAATAGTTGCAGAAAATGAAGAATATAAAAAAGAGATTCAGAAGATTCAAAGAAAACTTGAAGATGGAAATAAGGAATTAACTGAATTGTGGGAAAAAACAAAAGAATGGAGTATGCAGGATTTTTATAAGATATACAAAGAACTTGGAATAAATTTTGATGTTTTCTTTTTTGAAAGCCAGGTTGAAAAGCCTGGAAAGAAAATCGTGCTTGATATGCTTAAGAAAGGAATAGCAGAAAAAAGCGATGGGGCAGTAATAATTAATCTTGAGAAATATGGGCTGAAGGTTTTTTTGCTATTAAAAAGCGATGGCACATCATTGTATTCAACAAAGGATTTTGCATTAGCCAAAAAAAAGTTTGATGACTATAAAATAGACAAGTCTATTTATGTTATTGGCTCAGAGCAAAGATTTCACCTAAAACAATTATTCAAAACACTTGAGATTATTGGATTTAAGCAGGCAAAGAAATGCTACCATTTATCATACGAGCTTGTCATGTTAAAAGAGGGCAAGATGTCATCAAGGCTTGGCAATATAGTGCTTTATTTTGAGTTGTCAAAAAAGATTTTTGAGAAAGCATCAAAAGAAGTTGAAAAAAGGCACAAGCAATGGCCTGAAAAAGACAAAGAAAAAGCCACAAAACAGATTGCAGTGGCTGCCATGAAATTCAGCATGCTTAACCAGGATAATAACAAGACAATTGTTTTTGATATAAATAAGGCATTGGACTTTGAGGGAGAAACAGGCCCATATATCCAGTATGCACATGCACGTATTTGCAGCATTTTGAGAAAGTTTGGAAAAAGGATTGACAAGGGCTTTATTGATAAAGCAGATTTATCTTTATTAAAAGAAAAAGAGGAAACTGAATTAATTAAACTCTTGGGAAAATTTCCAGATGTTGTTGAAAATGCAGCATCTTCATACAAGCCTTCATTAATCTCTCGTTATCTGCTTGACTTATCGCAAGGCTTTAATGAGTTTTATCACATTCACCAGATTCTAAAGGAAAGAGAAGAACTAAAAAACACAAGAATTCTTTTGATAGACAGCATAAGGCAGGTTCTAAAGAATGGCCTTAATCTTCTTGGAATAGAGGCCCCTGAAAGAATGTAAAAACAAAAGATTTATATAATAGTTACCACTAATAAATAACTAAATTAATAAGATGATGTAAAATGACCCCTACTAAAACAAAGAAATCTCTCAAACAGCTTATAAGAGAGGAAAAAGAAAGCAAGAACCATATAAAAAATGTTTCTAAAAAAATATTAAAACAATATTATGCCCCTTACAATGAATGTGAATCAAAACTTACAAAAATTAACTTAGATTTTATAGTATCAGAAAAGCCATTTACTGAACCAACAATGAATCCAATTGAAAAATTAAGTGGATTATATATCTGTCCTAGAATATATGCAACTTTTAAAGACAGGGGTGAAAATTCAAAACCTAAGATGATAAACAGGGGAATAACCCCGGAAATATTACTTGAATCAATAATCTTTCCATTTCTTGAATTACAAGAGAGAGATATTAATAAAATAATTATTAAAAAAAAGAGGAATAAACCACGCTATGATATTATAGATGAATTTGGAAGAGTTATATATATTAAGCTACACACAAAAGGCAAAGTTGAAGATACTAAGTCAAAAACAGGCGCTCTTTTAAAATATTTAAAGAATAAGAAGGTCTCTGATGAATTAATTTTTGATGAATATATTGAACAGTTTAAAAAACGATTTGATGTTTTAAAAACCAAAACAAGTATCAAAAAATCAGACCATAGTTTAGTATTAGAAGGAAGTAATAATGAGGGTAAGGAACTTAGAATTGCTTTGTGTAAGACGCCTGGTTTTTATGGTGTAGCATTAGAATATGGGCAACCTGACCGAGGTCACTCAACACTTTATTCTATACCTAAATATGCTGGACTAAGCAAGATAACTAAGACAATTATGAAAACAATACCTGAAATAGAATCTTACTGTAAATCAACAGGCAGAGATCCGTCTGAAATTCCAATTAATAATCAAAAATTTACAAACTATGACTATTTTGAAAAAAAGTTGAAAAAATTACTCAAAAATTTACCAAATAATCACAGCAATAAAGATAAAGATTAAGCCCAGTATAATAGAAACATAAGCAGTGAGCTCATCTCTTGGAAGATTGGCTATAATCTTGGTAATATCTTTTGATTTCTCTTTTTTAATTCCACTGACTCCTGGATAAATTGATGGCCCTGGCTTAAATACGGGCCTCTGTCCCATTGGTTGATGTACTGGAAAACCAGGTGTTGGCCTTTGGAAACCAGAATTTGTTCCTGAGAAATTAGGTCTTTGTACTGGTGCTGCTTTCTTTTTTTCAAAAACAGGTATAAGTTTTTTCCCTACCTTAAGCTTCATTTAATCACCTTTTTTAACAATTATATTCTAATGTTTATAAAATTTTCTTTTTTAATTGAAAACCTTTTTATATTATGTTGATATTCTGGATAAATATGGCAAAAGAAGTGAGCTTTAAAACTACAAAAGACATAAAGATTTCTGATAAGATAATAGGCCAGGTTGTTGGCCAGGAGGAAGCTGTTAATGTTATGAGGAAGTCTGCTAATCAAAGAAGACATGTCCTTTTGATAGGAGAGCCAGGAACAGGAAAATCAATGCTTGGCATGGCACTTGCAGAGCTATTGCCAAAGGAAAAACTTGTTGATGTTGTTTCATTTCCTAATTTGAATGATGAGAACCAGCCATTGGTAAGAGTAATGCCCGCTGGCAAAGGCCGTGAATTTGTAATGAAATCAAGAATTGAGAGTACAAATCTTTTCAAGAACCAGAATATTATAATCTTTATTCTTGTTATTATCTCAATGTTTGCACCCTGGTGGGTAAGGGCACAATATAAATCAGACATAATGTTTGCAGCCTTTTTCTTAGGAGGCATGCTGTTCCTTGCATCTTTTATTATATTTATGAACCTTGGCAAAAAAATGAATCCAAAAGTAAGTGTGCCAAAGACTATTGTTGATAATTTTAATAAAAAGCAGGCACCGTTTCTTGATGCAACTGGTGCTCATGCAGGCGCTTTATTGGGTGATGTTCTGCATGATCCATTCCAGTCTGGTGGTTTAGGAACACCTGCCCATGAGAGAGTTGTTGCAGGAATGATTCACAAGGCAAATATGGGTGTTCTCTTTGTTGATGAAATTGCAACCCTGCAGCCAGCAACACAGCAGGAATTATTAACCTCATTGCAGGAAGGCAAATATGCAATAACAGGCCAAAGCGAGAGAAGTGCTGGTGCAATGGTAAGGACAGAAGCAGTTCCATGCAACTTTATCCTGATTGCTGCTGGTAATCTTGAAACAGTCAAGCATATGCATCCTGCCCTAAGGTCAAGGATAAGGGGCTATGGATATGAGGTTTATATGAAGGGAACTATGAAAGATACTCCTGAAAACAGAAATAAGATAGCTATCTTTGTTGCCCAGGAGATTGTAAAAGACAAAAAAATACCTCATTTCAGCAAAGAGGCTGTTGATGCTATTATAGAAGAAGCAAGGAAGATGGCTAACAGAAAAGGCCATCTAACCTTAAGGCTTAGAGAGCTTGGCGGCTTAATAAGGGCAGCAGGAGATATTGCAAAAGAACAGAATGCAGAATTTGTTATGAAAAATCATGTTAGTAATGCAAAAAAAATAGCAAGAACCCTTGAGCAGCAGATAGCTGACAAATATATTGAAGAGAAAAAGGAGTATGAAGTTATTGTAACAAAAGGAAACAAGATTGGCAGGGTTAATGGTCTTGCAGTCATAGGTGGCTCTGAGGCATATTCAGGTATTATACTTCCAATAGAATCACAGGTAACACCTGGTGGCAAGGAAACAGAAATAATTGCAACTGGACAGCTTGGAAAGATAGCAAAGGAATCAATAAAAAATGTTTCAGCTATTATCAAAAAGTATTTTGGAGAAGACATAAAGGAAAAATATGATCTTTATGTGCAGTTCATGCAGACCTATGAGGGTGTTGAGGGCGATTCAGCAAGCATAGCTGTTGCAACATCAATAATCTCTGCATTTAAGGATATTCCTGTAAAACAAAACTTTGCAATGACTGGCTCATTGTCTGTAAGAGGAGAGGTCCTTCCTGTTGGAGGAGTAAGCTCAAAAGTAGAGGCAGCTATTGAGGCTGGCATAAAAAATGTAATTGTGCCAAAGGCTAATTTAAAGGATATAATAATTGATCCTGAAAAGATATCCAAGATTAAGATAATCCCTGTTGAGACAATTAGCGATGTCTTGAAAGAGGTTCTTAACTGGAAGGGCAAGGAAGATATTCTTAAAATCATCTTAAAGAAGTAACATTTTTTAGAAAATTTTTTAAAGTTTGATTTTTATTTTTAAGATATGACTAAAAAGATTCCAAATAAATGTCCGGAATGTGGAAGCAATAAAGTGAAATATAACAAGAAAACAAAAGAACTAGTCTGCAATGACTGCGGGCTTATAACCTATATAGAATAACTGTAATTTTGGTGATAACAATATTATTAAACATAGCCATCTTGTTCTAACCAAAAACTATATAAAGAAATAAAAAAGCGTTTTGTTAAGAGGTGTTATAATGAAGATTAAACTCATAAAAAAGCCAAAAAAGCCTGTGATTATTGAGGGTTTTCCTGGCTTTGGGCTTGTGGGCACAATAGCATGTGAATTCTTGATAGATCATCTTAATACAGAGCTTATAGGAAAGGTTTTGCTTGAAGAAGAACCAGCAATGGTGGCAATACACAAGGGCAAGATTATAGAGCCATTATCTATTTCATACAATAAAAAATATAACCTTGTGATAATACACTCTCTAACTGTAAAACCTGGCTTAGAATGGAAGATATCTGATATAATAATTGCCATAGCAAAAGAACTGAATACAAAAGAGATAATAAGTTTAGAGAGTGTTAGCTCTCCAGATATAATGGGAAAACCAAAGATTTTTTATTATTCCAATGATGAGAAAAAAGAGAAAATATTCAGGAGCTTTGGACTAAATCCTCTCAAAGAGGGAATTATCATGGGAGTTAGTTCAGCCCTGTTGTTAAAGGTGGATAAAATACCCATGTCCTGTATATTTGCTGAGACACACACTACTCTGCCAGATAGCAAGGCAGCTGCTGAGATAATCAAGATTTTAGATAAGTACCTCAACTTAAAAGTTGACTATAAGCCTTTGCTCGAAACAGCAAAACAGTTTGAGGATAAGCTAAAGGAACTTCTCCAGCAGAGCAAAACATCAATTGAAAACAGAGAGAAAAAGGCATTGAGTTATGTTGGTTAAACTCCTTTAGATTTTTTATTTCTTTTTACTATTCTATTAACTTTGAGGGTGACTAATAAAGGAATTGTTACTAAATATTAATCTATAAGTAGTAACAAAACAAAAAGTTTATATATGCCTTGAATACTACCATTATAATTAATGGAGTGCATGTAAACATGGATGCTAAAACTTTTTACAAAAATCTAAAACGAAGAGATAGGAGAGCTTTGAGGCAAATAGTTCAAGTTTTAAAAGAATATCATCCTATAGATGTTTTTGCTATAGATAAATCAGCAGAACGACACCACCATAAGAAATATAAAGATATCAGTCTTTTATTAAAGAGCGTTAATACAACAAGTTATATTTTATCATTAGATAAAATTAGAGAGATGAAAGCTAAAATTTATGAAAATGAAGATAAAACTATAGACGATAAACTTAAATATGCAGCATATGTAACAGATACAATGATTAAGATTAATTATCATAGGACAAAAATTAGGCTTTTTTATACAATAAATGATATTGGAGTGAGTCCAAAAATTAGTTTATGAGTTTCAACACTCACTTTTTTATTTTATATGGGGCTTTTTTGATATTTCTTTTGTATCTGACTTGATTTTATCTCTTTTATCTAATTTTTCAACTCTTTTTATGCCTTATTTTTCTTTATATATTTGTTTTTAAAGATTTTTAGAATTATCCAATTTTTGAGCATTTATCCTAACTCTCACTTTTTGTTTTATTTTTTGGTTTTTTAAAATTTCTAAAATTAATTATATTCTATAAAATATAAATTAAAAAGGTTATATTGGATAATATCTTTTAATAAAACTATTACCTAAAGGACATTTTGTAGTATATCAATACAATTAAAAGTTTTAATTAAAGATTAAACCTTTTATTTAATTAAACAACTAAAACTTTTAATCAAAAGTTAAATATTTTATCATATTGCAGAATTAAATGATTTAATTAAAAATTATATTATTGGATACTAAAATTAGGGTATCATATGTTACTAATTAGTAATGACATAATAGAAAACTTTATATACTAATAAATCTATTAACTTAATATACAAAATAAAATAATATGTTAAAATGAAACTGGATTATAAAACTCCAAAAACTTATGAATATATGATGCCCATTTTTGAAAAAAACAATAAAATCACCAATAGAGTGAGGACAGGGCTAGAAAATGTTCTTGCTGCTTATGTTGATATAGCTAAAAGGCAAGCAAGGATAAGTGACAATAACTCAAAAAATTACAAAATCGATGAAGCTTATGTAGTTGGAAGTGGAGCTAGACTTAATAAAGTTGATTCAGATATGGACTTGATGTTGATAACACCTCAGTTAGATGACGAAAGCGCTAAACAACTTAGATTTATTTTATCTTTAATATATCTAACTGATAGACCCAAACAAGAAGGTATTGATGTATATGTAAGAAGCAAAGATAAATACCCTGATAGACCAAGTATTAAAATAACAGACCAGGTTAAGGATCTTTTGGGTAGTTATAATAAAAAGCTGTAGGTTTTCCTATTAATTTCTTTGTTATTTATTTAATTATTAAAATCATGCTTTTTCTAGAAAGATTTATATAAAAGTGCGTATAAGGTACATTATGTGTATTTTTTTATATATAAACTGAATAAAATACTCTTCCGGAGGCATATTTCCAACAAAAACCCTGGCTTTTTGGACAAAATAAGGTATCCAAAGCAGGTTAAAAAGAGGTATTAAATTGATTGAAAAACTTAAGACTGAATTACAAATAAGAGGTTTTAGTGAAAAAACCATTAAAGCTTATGTTTTCCATAATCAGAGATTTCTTGATTTTGTTAAAAAAGAGCCAAATGAAATTAGTGAAGATGATGTAAAATCTTACATGGCTTACCTTATGGCTGAGAAAAAGCAAAAGCCAAGTTCTGTTAATCTTGTTCTAAGTGCCTTAAAGTTCATGTATCAGGAAATCATGAAAAAAAGGATATTTGATAATATAAAAGCACCAAAAAATGAGAAAAAGCTGCCTACTGTGCTTACAAAGGATGAAATTGAAAGGATGATAAAAGCAATTAAAAACCTAAAGCATAAGCTTTTGATAGAACTTATGTACTCGTCTGGATTAAGGGTTTCAGAGTGTGTTAGCATTAAGACAGAAGATCTTAATTTGCAGGAAAAAATGGGGTTAATTAAGAGCGGAAAAGGCAAAAAAGACAGGAATATAATACTTTCAAGGAAATTAGTTAGCCATTTAACAGATTATCTTGCTAACAGAAATGATGATAATCCATATGTTTTTCTTGTTAGGGATACACATATAAGTGTAAGGCAGGCGCAAAAGATAGTACATGATGCAGCAAAAAAAGCAGGAATACAAAAAAGAGTGTTTTGCCATGCATTAAGAAGCTCTTTTGCAACACACTTGCTTGAAAATGGAACAGATATAAGGATTATCCAGGAGCTTTTGGGTCATTCAAACATACAGACTACTGAGAGATATACAAAGGTATCAAGGGCTCAACTAAAAAAAGTAACAAGCCCTTTTGATATATAATAAAACTTTTAATCAAAGATTAAATATTTTTATCTAATTTATTATAAGAACTTATAATCAATACTTAAAACTTATAATCTTAATTATGATTAAATATTTTAATTAATAATTAAATATTAAATCCTCAAATTAAACAAACCTCTTAGCCATACTCTCATTAATCTCAACTAAATTTTCCTTTGCCTGCATATGCCTAAACTTTTGGTCAATATCAAGATAAACTTCCTGATTAACATATTTCTTTATAATTGGAATCCCTTTCTCTATGAGGTTTGTTACATAATCTCTAACCATAAATTCTGTTAGGCCAATCCTTCTTGAAATAGCCTTATATGTTATTGGCCCTTTTTCCTCAGCCATTGTGTAAAGTGCAAGGAATACTTCCTTCTCCTTTGTTGTAAGGAGAATATGGTTATAAACCTGTTTTTCATTATGTTTTTTATAATCCTTTACAGCAAGGCGATTTATAAAAAGCTGTAAATCATCTATTTTTTCATTCAGTTTATCAATTTTTGAATCAATATTGCATAAATACTCATAATTAGCCTGAATCTCGCTAGTATTTTCATTAATAGAACCTAAATGCTCCTCAAATTCCTCTTTTATTGTATTGAAGGCATTTTTAAGCTTTTTATTAATTGTAAGAAGTTCTTTGGAACCATTACTCTTTTTTCCATTGAATAAACTAAACTTAATCCATATCACCCCGGATTAACTATGTTTTCTAGCTTACTTAAAAACTTTTCTAAAAATAACAAATTTTGAAAACAAATATAAACCTTTGCTACTAAACCATAAAAAGTGGTAGGTTATGATAAAATCAAAATCAAAACTGGCAGTTTTACTCTCGAAATTAAGGGTTTTTGAGACTCCAAAACTAAGAGCAGAGCAATACACCACAGACTCAGAGATAGCAGCAGATGTTTTGTGGCAAGCTTATTACTTAAAAGATATAGAAAACAAAACAATAGCTGACCTTGGAAGCGGCACTGGTATATTAGGCTTAGGTATCTTATTATTGGGGGCAAAAAAGGTTTTTTTTGTTGAGTCTGATTCAGATTCTGTTAAGATTGCAAAAGATAATCTCTGTTTTTTAGAGGAGAAAACAGGAAAAAAACTATCCAAAAAAGCTGTTTTTTTAAACAAAAATATCGATGATTTTAATAAAAAAGTAGATACAGTAGTACAAAACCCTCCTTTTGGAACAAAACAAAAGCATGCTGATAAAATCTTTTTAAAAAAGGCATTCTCTCTTGCAAAGGTAATTTATAGTTTTCACAAACTTGAAACTGCTGGCTTTGTAAACAAAATCTCAGAAGATTATGGCTTTGAAATTACTCATTTGTGGAAATTTGATTTTCCAATAAAGGCAATATACAGCTTTCACAGGAAGAAAATCCAGAGAATAAAAGTTGGATGCTGGAGAATGAAGAAAATTAAATAGAAATGTTTATAAATATTACAAAAATCCTGTTTTTAAGGTGTTTTTATGGAGATAAATGTTATTGAGGAAAAGAAAAATAGAATAAGTTTTGAAATCAAAGGAGAGGGAAATACATTCTGCAACCTTTTAAAAGATGAATTGTGGAATGATAAGAATGTAACTGTAGCAGCATATAATATAAAGCATCCTTTGATAGGGATTCCTTTCATGATTGTTGAAACAGACGGTAAAAGCCCAAAACAGGCATTGGAAAGTGCTGCTGAAAGAGTAGCTGATAAGGCAGAAAAGCTAAGGAAAGAGGCCAAAAGGGCACTAAAATGATTAAGCCATCAGATGGCAAATTATTGATAAAACTGGCAAGAGAATCTATTTCTTCATATTTCTTACAAAATGAGCCTAATATAAGCACTGTAAAACATTTTTCTGACAGGCAGGGGGTGTTTGTAACTTTATATAAAAATAAGCAATTAAGGGGCTGTATTGGCTTCCCAGAGCCTGTATTTCCCTTATTTGAAGCAATAATAAAATCAGCAAGGTCAGCTGCTTTTGAGGATCCAAGATTTCCACCATTGCAGAAAGAGGAGTTAAAGGATATAAGAATTGAGATATCTGTTCTTACTGTTCCAACATTAATTGAGGTAAAAAAACCTGAAGATTACTTTAAGAAGATAAAGATTGGAAAGGATGGTCTTATAATAAGGTCAAGCCTTGGTTCTGGGCTTTTACTTCCGCAGGTTGCAACAGAATACAAGTGGGATGTTAAGGAATTTCTTGGGCATTTGTGCGAAAAGGCCTGGCTAAAGCAGGATGCGTGGAAAAATACAAACAACCAGATTTACAAATTTCAGGCACAGATATTTAAAGAATAAACTTCTCAAGATTAAAATGGCTATAGACAAGATATTAAAGTTATATAAAGAAAAAATAGAACTTAGGCTGAGAAATTTCCTTGATGAAAAAATTGCTGAAGCAGAAAAAATATCTAATTCTTCAAGAGAAATAATGCAGTACATAAAGGAGTTTAACCTTAGGGGAGGAAAAAGAATAAGGTCAATATTAATCATAATGGCCTATAAATCTCTTGGAGGAAAAAATGAAAATGCAATAATTGATATTGCTGTGTCAGCAGAGTTAATGAATTCATTCCTCCTAATTCATGATGACATAATTGATGATGATGAATTAAGAAGGGGTGGCCCAACCATGCATAGAATATATGCAAAAAAATACAAGAGCTATGATAATCCAAAGAAATTTGGGGAAAGCATGGCAATAATAGCAGGTGATATTCTGGCATCCCTTGGAAATGAAATAATATTTAAATCAGATTTTGATGAAGAAAAAAAGATAAAGCTATTGCAAAAGTTCAATAAGGTTGTAAAGCTAACTTGCTATGGTGAGATAGTTGATGTTTTTTCCAGCCTAAGAACTGATGTGACAGAAGAGGATATATCAAAAATGCACAAATTAAAAACAGCTATCTATACAATAGAAGGGCCTTTGCACATGGGTGCAATAGCTGCAGGAGCATCAGATGAGCAGCTAAAAACACTAACAAATTATGCAATTCCATTAGGGCAGGCATTCCAGATAAAGGATGATATCTTAGGAATGTTTGGATCAGAAGTTAAGTTAGGAAAACCTGCTGACTCTGATATAAAAGAGGGCAAAAAAACACTTCTCATTTTAAAGACAATAGAAAATTCAGATAAGGAACAAAAAGAGTTTATAAGAAATGCCTTGGGAAATAAAAATATAACCAAAGAAGAAATGATGAAGATAAGGGAAATAGTAAAACAAACAAGTTCTCTGGATTATTCACAACACCTTGCAGAAAAATTAGTGAAAAAAGCAAAAAATGTAATAAAAAATTCTGATTTTGAAAAACATGGAAAGGATTTCTTTCTGAAAATAGCAGATTACATAATCAAAAGAGATTACTAAAATGAAGAGAAGAAAAACAAGAGGTGTAAAGGTAGGAAAACTAAAGATTGGCGGCAATGCTCCAATTACTGTCCAGTCAATGTGTACTACACACACAAGAGATATAGATGCAACAGTAAGGCAGATTCATGAGCTAGAAGAAGCTGGATGCGAGATAATAAGGGTTTCTGTTACAGATATGAATGAAGCAAAATCATTGAAGAAAATAAAGGAGAATATAAGCATACCATTGGTTGCAGACATACACTTTGATTACAGGCTTGCATTGGAATCAGCAAAATATGCTGACAAGCTAAGGATAAATCCCGGGAATATTGGTTCTAATGATAAAGTTAAATTGGTTGTAGAGCAAGCAAAGGATTATCATATCCCAATAAGGATTGGCGTAAACCTTGGCTCTTTAGAGAAAGAGATTATTGAAAAATTTGGCCTAACCTCAAAAGCAATGGTTAATTCTGCTCTAAAACATATAAAAATCCTTGAAGAGCTTGACTTCTACAACACAATTATTTCAATGAAAGCCTCTGACATTAAAAGAACTGTTGATGCTTACAGGATGATGGCCAGTAAAGTTGATTATCCTTTTCATATTGGAATTACAGAGGCAGGAACTGCTTATAGCGGAACAATAAAATCATCAATAGGGATTGGATCATTATTATTAGATGGCATTGGTGACACAATAAGGGTTTCACTGACATCAAATCCATTAGAGGAAGTAAAAGCAGGCTTTGAAATACTAAACAGCCTTGGCTTAAGAAAGCAGAGAACAATAATTTCATGCCCTAGCTGCGGCAGAACAGAAATAGATTTAATTGGATTAACAAAAAGTGTTGAAAAGGCAACAGCACACATAAGAAAACCAATTAAGATAGCTGTTATGGGTTGTGCTGTCAATGGGCCAGGAGAAGCAAGAGAGGCAGATGTTGGTGTTGCTGGTGCAAAAAACTTTGGAATAATCTTCAGAAAGGGAAATGTTGTTAAGAAGGTAAAGAAAGATAAGATTCTTAAAGCATTATTAGATGAAATAAATAAACTATAGGTGGATTGTATGAAAACAACAGCAATAATACTAGCAGCAGGAAAAGCAAAAAGAATGATGGCTGATAAAAATAAACTCTTTTTAGAGCTGCGAAAACCAATTTTAATACATACAATAGGGGCATTTGAAAACCACAAGCTAATCAATGAGATAATAGTTGTTGTAAACAAAAGGGATTTAGAAGCTTGCAACAAGATTATTGAAAAAAATATCTTTAAAAAACTCAGGAAAATAATTGTTGGGGGCGAAACAAGGCAGCAGTCATCATACAACGGTGTTATGGAAGCAGATTCTGATATTATTCTTATCCATGATGGGGCAAGGCCGCTTGTAACAGAAGATTCTATAACAAACTCAATCAGGGATGCCATAAATTATGGAGCCTCTGTTGTTGCAGTGCCTCTAAAGGAAACTGTAAAAAAGGTTGATAATTGTTTTGTTCAAAACACCCTTGACAGAGATGCATTATGGATTGCCCAAACCCCGCAAACATTCAAGGCAGATATTATTAAAAAGGCGCATGAAACAGCAAAAAGAGATGGTTTTTTTGGAAAAGATGATTCTTCATTAGTTGAAAGATTAGGTTATAAAATTAGGATATGCAGGGGACATTATGAAAATTTAAAGATAACAACACCAGATGATTTGGTAATAGCAAAGCATATATTTAAAAAAAATAATGGTGATTATTATGATTAGGGTTGGTATTGGCCAGGATTCTCATAGATTTATAAGAAAAGGTGAAAAAAGGCTTGTTCTTGGTGGTGTAATAATCCCTAATGAAAAGGGCTTAAAGGCAAAATCTGATGGTGATGTTGTGCTGCATGCTATCTTCAATGCCCTAAGCCAGGCTGTTGGTAAAAGATCAATAGGGGTTTATTCTGATAAGATGTGCAGAGAAGGAATTAAAGACAGCAGAGAATACCTAAAACTGGCATTGAAGATGGTCAAAGAGAGCGGTTATAGGATAAATAATATTGGTGTGATGATTGAGGCGAAAAAACCAAGAATTGAGCCATATGTTGATGATATGAAAAAGAGCATAGCAAGGATATTAATGATAACACAGGACATGATTGGTATAACAGCAACTTCTGGCGAGGGCCTTACTGCCTTTGGCAGAGGCATGGGAATACAAGCATTTGCAATAGCAACTGTTGTTAGGTGTTAATATAATGGAACTAATCCAAAAAGCATACTCTAAAATAAACCTCTCCTTGGATATCATTAAGAGGCTTGCTTCTGGATATCATAAAATAGAATCTGTTATACAGGAACTTGAGCTGCATGATATAATTAAACTAAAGAAAATAGAAAAGGGCATAAAACTTAAGTGCAATATTAATATTTGTCCAGATAATGAAAACCTTGCTTACAAAGCAGCAAATATTCTGATTGAGAATTATGGAATAAAAGAAGGTGTTGAAATAACTATTGAGAAAAGGATTCCTGTTGTAGCTGGCCTTGGAGGAGGAAGTTCAGATGCTGCTGCAACATTAAAAGGTATGAATAAACTCTTTAATCTAAATTTGTCAGAAAAGGAATTAATTGAAATATCCAATAATATTGGCATGGATGTTGCTTTTTGCTTATTTGGCGGGACAGCATATGCAACAGGTATGGGTAATGAATTGCAGAAAATAGAAAAAATTCCAGAGTTTTATGTTGTTTTAGCAAAACCAAATTTTAATATTTCAACAGAAGATGCTTATAATAATATTGATTATGAAAAAACAGGCAAACAGCTAAAAACAGCTGAGATGCTTAATGCAATAAAAGAAGAGGATATTAATAAAATTGCAGAGAATATGCATAATGATTTTGAATATTCTATTTGTAAAGAACATCCAATTATTAATGAAATTAAGAAAAAAATGATACAAAATGGTGCATTAAATGCACTGATGTCTGGCTCTGGACCAACTGTTTTTGGGATAACCGAAGAGAAAGCTGTTGCAGAAAACATATATAATAGTTTAACAAAAAATCCTTACTTTAAGAAAAATCTTGATTTTGTTTATATAACACAAACAAGGTGAAATTATGAAAGTTATTTGTGCAGAAAACATGGGTTTTTGCTTTGGTGTTAAAAGGGCATTGGACATGGCTTTAAAGGAAAGAAATGCTTATACATTGGGGCAATTAATACATAATCCGCAGGTTGTTGAACTGCTTGAGAAAAAAGGGATTAAGGTTGTTAATTCAGTTGATGAAGCTGATAGAACCTTGATTATAACTGCCCATGGAACATCAAAATCAAACATTTTGAAGGCAAGGAAAAAAGGCCTTAAAATAATAGACACAACATGCCCTCTTGTAAAAAGGGTTCAGAATCTTGCTAGAGAATTTTACGAAAAAGGATATAATATAATTTTACTTGGCGATAGAGAACATTCTGAAGTCAAAGGGGTTGTTAGCAACGTTGATGATGCTCTTGTGATAAACAGTGCAAAAGAAACAAAAAGTTTGAGGTTTAGTAAGGCCAGTGTTTTATCCCAGACAACACAGTCACTAGAAAAATTTAATGAGATTGCCGCTATATTAAAGAAAAATATTCCAGATTTAAAAGTTTTTAATACAATATGTGATGCTACAAAGAAAAGGCAGGACTCTGCTATTAAGCTTGCCAAAAAAGTTGACCTGATGATTGTTGTTGGCGGATATAACAGTGCTAATACAAAAAGATTAAGGGAAATATGCAGCAAAATAGTTGAGACAAAGCACATAGAAAAAGCTGATGAGATTGATGATAAGTGGTTTAATGGAAGGAATCTTATTGGATTGACAGCTGGAGCATCAACTCCTGATTGGGTAATCAATAATGTTAAGGAAAAAATTGAGAAATATTAATCTATTTCCCGAAGCGCCTTTGCCTCTGCTTGTATTCCTCAATAACTTTTATTAGGTCCTCTTTTTCAAACTCTGGCCAAGTCTTTTCAAGAAAGACCCATTCAGAATATATTGACTGCCATGGCAGAAAATTGCTTGTTCTTTTCTCACCACCAGTCCTTATTATGAGGTCTGGCTCTCTGTCTAAATAAAGGTTTTTTGCAAATGTTTTTTCATTAATATCATCTATATCAAGCTCTTTGTCCTTAACTTTTTCAGCAACTTTTTTCACAGCATCAATAATCTCTTCCCTACCGCCATAAGCAAGAGCAATATTAATCCTATAATCATTGTAATCCTTAGTTAGGTCAATAACTTTTTTTATTTTTTCTTGTACTTTTTCTGGAAATAAATAATGCCTGCCAATCACATTTACTCTTATCTTATATTTATGAATATCTTCATTTGTTGATACTTCATTAAATCCCTTTTCAAAAAGATCCATTAGATAATCAAATTCTTTTTTAGGTCTGTTAAAGTTTTGCATAGAGAAGCAGTAAAGTGTTATCTCTTTAATTTCTAGTTCCTTGCACCATTTAAACAGTTTTTTGAGCTTTTCAAAACCTAACTCATGGCCTTTCCATGGATTTAAATTAAGCCTTTTTGCAAAGCGCCTGTTTCCATCTAAAATAATTCCTATATGCTCCGGATTTTTGCCCATACAAAACATAAAAAACAGGTTATTTATAAAGGTTTTTATGAAAATCTCATTAAATTTGAATTTCTTTTAATTTCTGTTCTAATTCCTCTGGTTTCTCATAGAATATCAATTCTTTAGCTATGCCCTTCATTGTCTCGGATATATCAGAACCTTTTTTAGCAAGTATAATAATTGGTATGTTCATTGAATATGCATAGCCTGCCTCTATACCAAGTCCAATTCCTTTTTCTGAGAATTCTATTATTAAAAAATCTGATTCCCTTATTAACTTAAAAGCTAAATCCATTAGTTCTTTCGGCTTGAATCTTATCTTTCCCCATTTTTCATAATCCCTTACAATTGTGGTTGTTTCAAAGCCAGATTTATCTAAGGCATCTAGTATTTCTTCTATTAATCTCTTATTTCTATAGTCCTCATGAAATTTTATTGCTAAGTATGCTCTCATAAATATAAAGTGAAAATTTGGAGTTTAATAAATTATCGTTAAGTTATATGTTCTCTTTTTTCATAAAATAATCTGAATCCTAACTCCTTAAGATAATATAATCTATCAATATCCAGATGTTTGGATAAAGATATTGTAGGTAATGCACTATACTTATTTAGAGACCTTGTAACTTTTTTGTCATATGACTTTGGAACTATTGATTTGAACTTAGGAATTGATAATTCTCCTTTTTTATGGACCTGATTATATAAGCGTGTGCGTGGATAAGCCATCACAATGTTTATTCCAATCTCATCAAATTTTGAATTGACCATATAATTAATTGTTGATATGGCTTCTCCTTCTGTTTCCTCTGGAAATCCTAACATAATAAACCCTTTAGTTTTGAGTCCATATTGAGAGGTAATATCCAAAAAATTGTCAACCTCCTTGATTTTAAGCCCCTTTCCAATATCCTTTAATATCCGGGGTGAAGCAGATTCTACACCCACTGAAACAGATTTACATCCACTCTCTACCATCTTCTTAATTTTATATTTATTATTAATTGCGTTGACTCTTGATAAGCATCTCCATGATATTCCTTTTTTTCCATAGGATTTATTCCATCGATTTATGAAGTTATTAATTCTATCCCAGTTTTCGGTAAAGCTATCATCTAAAAAATGAACTATATCAAATTCAAAACCATTGTCTTTATAATTCTTTAACTCTTTAAATAATTGGTCATTACTTTGTACTCTTAAATTTTTTATACCTGCTCCCCAAATTGTTGGAGTTGAACAAAAATTACAATAATTAGAACATCCCCTACTAGTAATAAGATAAATTTCTCTAGAATATTTTCTTATTTCTTCAGGAATCTCTAAGATATCTATAAGTGGTGTTTCATTAAGATTCATAGGATTTCTCTTAGGAGTAATAATTAGTTCATCCAGCGATTTATAAGCTATCCCTTTGATTGTTGAAATGTCTTTTGAAAAGTTTAGTGCATTAATTAGTTCCACAATAGTTTGTTCTCCTTCACCCATAACAATATAATCAATCGAAGAATTATTGAGGAGGTATTCTGGTGCAAGGGTTGCAGCTGGTCCACCTAATATGATTTTAGAATTAGGGTTTGCTTCTTTTATTAATTTTGCAGTAAGTTTAGCTATATCAACATTTGGAAAAGTTGCATTTAAGCCAATATAGTCAGATTGTACTTCATTTGCAATATTCCATGGATTTTTATGATAAAAGTTTGCATCAATAAACCTAACTTCTAATCCAAGTTTGTCAGAATAATTTTTTAATTGGCTGCTAATTAATAAAAGTCCTATAGGGTAAGAATTATCAATACCTAATTCTGTAGTGTTTGTATCTCCAAATACTTTTTTTGGGGTGTTAATTAATGTAATCTTTTTTTTATTTTGTGAATGCATATTATGTATATAACTCTTACATTCTTAATAAGAATTTTCAAGAAAAAAGACGCGAATTTCCGTTAAATCCGTAATATTGACATAATAATCGTAATTCTTTCGATTTTAAAAGAAAAATATTTGAATTTGAGACTAATGCTATTTAAAGTGTGTGTTGTCTTGTAACATATGTTATAATCCCTTATTTAATAATATTCAATAAAAAAATTTATTTTATTTATAAGATTATTTGCTCTTTCTATGCCTTTTTGATAACCTAATAATTCATATCTGTATTTTATCATTGCCAATGGATTTTCTACAATGTAGTTAAGCCTTGTATCTGCACCCTTGATCTTTCCTGTTTTCTCCCCATATGCAATTTCTTTTTCATATTTGCTGAGCTCTATGCTAATCATACCAAGTGCGTAATTAAACTTATTATTTACCTCAAAATTAAATTTATTTATTTTGGCAGTGTATTCATTAATTTGTTCTTCAAGTCTTTTTTCATTTTTCCATTCGTTGTAATATTTTATTTCCGAAGCTTTTTCCTTGAGTTCCCTGATTAATGGCAGCTCTTTGTTCTGAATTCCAAGCCTGAGTAAGGGGTCAAGCTGTCTTTGTAAGCTCTCAACCTTATATTTGTCTTTGTTGATATAATCCTCTACTTTATTCAAAAGTGCAAGGTAAGCTTCTTTCTTGCTGCTTATATAATTTCCAGTATCATCCACTTCTGCAAGCCTTTCGATATTTTCAAAGCAATAATATACATTCCTTATTTCTTGTTTTGCTATATCAAGTTTTTCTAGCTCTTCTATAGTGCCAGGAGATTCCCAATTCTTATTGTAAAGCTCGCTTTTTAATTTTGAAAGCCATGAATCAGCTTTTTTGATTTCATAGCTTATACCCATGTTTATGTTTTTCTCTAAACTTTCTATTTCCTTAAGCACATTATCAGGATTCTTTCTGAAATAAGAATCATTTTCCAGCATTTTGTATTTTGACTTGCTTTGGCTTAATTCATTAAGAACATCATAAATATTATTTACTTTGTCTTTAGTTAAGTTTTCATTGAATGTTGTTTCAATAATTTTTTCCTCTTTGAACTCATTAATTTTGTTGCTTATGCTTTCAATTGCAAAAAAGAATTTTTTATCTATACTTTTCTTTAATTTATTGAGTTTATTTAGATAATTATTTACTTCAGTTTGGATATGTTTTTCCTGCTTCCATAATTCATAAGAAGCTAGAGTATTTGATTTTTTTGTTAGTTTATTAAGTAAGCTTATGTCATCTTCCCTTATGCCAAGATTAAAGATATTTACTAAATTCTTTTCAATCTCTTGAATGTTTTCCTTATTCTTGCCAATATCATAAATAATGTTGTCTAATATGTTAACATATTTTTCCTTTGCAGACTCAATTTTTTGTTCACTTATTTCTGTTTCAATTATTTTATCACGCTGCCTGAAGCAATCATATGAATATCTTATCTTATTGTTTTTTGATATTAAATTCTCAAGCTTTTCAATGGTTCCGGGTTTTTCCCAGTTATCACTATGAAAAATATTATTTACTAGTTTAAATTCAATGTCCGTTTTTTCTATTTCAGAATCTATTTTGTTTTTTATGTTCTCTTTAAGATTAAATATTTGATCAAGAAGCAGCATAGCATCATTATTGAAATAATTGTCTTGCTTGAGGATTTTAAGTTTTTCTGAATTTGAATCAAGATCATCAATTATCTCATAAATCTTATCTATTCTCTGTTTTGTGATATTTCCATTGAATGTTATTTCCACAAGATTTTTGTTTTTTTGAATTTTTTTATTTAATTCAGCCTTTTCCCAACTAAAATTATTCAATTCTCCACTATTTTTAACATATTTTTTTGGAAAGTGTATTGTTTCTCCCTTTTCGGCTATGGAATCAAAGTCTTCATCAAATCTTTTGTTGAAGGCAATTATTTTATTGATGTTATAGTTATCATTGCAGATTTTTTCTGCTATTGATTCCAAGGTTTCGCCTTCCATTACCTGGTAATATCTAGAATTTTCAAATAAGATATCCTGCTTTCTCTTAACTTTGTAGGCTTCAACAGAAAAGTAACTAAGAGAAACAATTATTAATAATCCAATAATCGATTTTTTGATTTTTTTCTTAAGAGAATCTATTTTTGACTGCTCATCATTTATATTATTGCTTATTTTTCTGTCTAAATCATTGAATTTTGATTCAGTATCTTTTAGCAGGCTTTCAAGTTCAGAGTTCATTTTATGTTTGGATTAATTCTTTAATTTTATTAAACTGGTTACGATATTCTGATAACTCCTTTTTAGCAGATTCAAATTTTTTCTTTCTTACAAAAGAACCAAGATAACCTTTTTTGCTGTTATCATTTAGATTATGTTTTTCTTCCATATCAAAACTACTTTTATTTATTATTTTTATACCATTAATTACTTTTTTATCAAATAACTCTTTTAATTGCTGTAAATGTGATTTATATTCTTCAAGAATAGCTTTGTTTTCAGGATAAACAGATGACTCTAAGTTAGTTGAAATAATCTTTTTTACATCACACAAAAGAGAAATGTCTTCTTCAAAAACCTGATCCTGAAATGCTGCCTCAAGAACACTATTATGCTGATTTACCTTTTTGATGTATGAATTTATCTGGTATCTTTCATAAATTATATCCTCAAATGTTTTTATTTTTGATTCAACTGTTTTTTTCAGCATCCATACTTCATCTAACCTTTCATCACCAGCAAAATCAAACACTTCAATTATTTTATTTAGATTTTTTTCTTTTTCTTTTAATTTATCTTTGTATAAATATGACTCAAAGCTTCCTTCAGACAAGTCATCATTTATTTTTTTATATTCTGAATAGCTGACATCAATTTCCTTTTTTATATTGATTTCAACCTCTTTCTTTACGCAATTTGATTTGTCAATGCCTTCTTCTATCATATGATTTAAAGAATTATCATTATTAAGAATATCTTTTGTCAATAATTGAGCATTTGTTATGTACTGCTCAGGATTATTGTATTTTTCCTTGTGTCTGATTATCTTATTTCTTATATTAACAAGTGCTTGGAGTTCCTCTAAACCTGACTTTCCAGTTAATCTAAAAAAATCTCCCTCTAAATGTTTTATTTCTTCATTTAAATTAAGAAATATTTCTTTGATTCTTTTCATGTCTTTGCAAATCTGATACTCCTTTGCAAATTCAAGTGCTTTTTGTTCAGGATTCAGTTCAGAATTAATTATTTTCTCTAAATGAGCTTTATCAAGCATTGGCATCAGAACATCCATAAAAATTATTGCCTTTAAGTCTTTTATATCATGAGATTGTTTTATTAGGCTTTTTATTTCATTGTTCTTTAATAAGCCTATATAAGATGTAGAAAGAATTTCAACATTCATATCATTACAATACTTTAAAAAGGGATTGGACACACTTGGTTTTTTATTGTATCTGCGCTTTTCTTTTTTGATTAAACCCAATGTACAATAATCAATTAATGCATTTGAATCCTGTTTATTCAACAATTGGATAATTTCTTTCTTGTCTTTTTTGTTAAATCTAAGGTAATAGTCACATGAAATAATATTCCTTAAGTCTGCAAAATTGATATCTCTTTGAGTTACTTCTTTTTTTAAGTTATCAATAAAATAATTTAAGATTACATTGTCCTCAATTACATCAGAGATCCTTTTAAAATCAGGTTTTATAGTGCTCACTATTGATTTGACTCTTTCTTCCAAACTTTTCTCTGAGTTAAATTGATTTTCATCTTCTTTTTTGATCTTAATTCACCTTTATGATTTTCCATTTCTCCAGTAAACAAAATTTTTAGTGATATCATCATCATTTAAGATACTGTATTTCCTATGATGAATATCAAACTTATTATAAGCAGGATCAACAAGAATAGGATTATTTTGAACATAAACCACAGCACATCCATGATTAACTTTTATGTTATCGCAGTCAACCTTAACACTTACATATTTTGACTTTAGCCCTGCTGCCCGTGCCATTGTTATATATAAAAAAGCCATCTCGCCGCAAATTCCTAGTCTATGCTCTAAAGTTTCCTTTGAGTTTTGATATCTATTATCATTCCTTAAGTTATCATATTCTATATTTTGGTGTATCCAATTAAATATTCTTTTTGCTTTTTCCTCATCATTCTTTATATTAGCAGTATAATCCTTAATTATCTTTACAAGTTCAGAATTTATTATAAAGGGGTTTTCAACACTTTTGTCAGTTAGTAAAAAATTATAATCCTTTTTAATATCATCAATATTAAAATCAGGAACATATAAAATTTTTTTATGATAAGCTTTTTTGATTTCTTCAATGAGGTGTGTATTTTGGTTGCTCTTCCTAATACATTTCAACTTATTTTCTGAATTCTGCTTTTTAATCCTGTTTAGAAGGCTATCATTATCTTTCTTTTGTGATTTTCTTATTATTCTCTTGTTTATTATTTCCCACAAATCCATTTTAACCTGAAGCCTTGTAGAAAATTTTGTTAAATTCTTTTTGAAGTTGAGGATTTAATTTGGATATATCATCAGAAATGCTTTTGCTCAATTCAATTTTGGTTTTGTCCTTAATTTTGCATTGGTCTTTTAGTTCATATGGCTTCAGAGAGCCATTAATTCCTGCATTTTTCAATGATTCTATATTGTATTTTTTTCCAAACTCCCTAATATTCTGCTGCCTGTTTTTTTGATTTTGATTACTTGCTGTGCTTTCATTAGTTGCATAAACTATTTCCCATAACCCTGGCTTTCCAGTTTCTTTATCCATAATATCCCAAAGAGTATCCCCTTTCTGAATCATATACTCTCTTTTGTTAGCTTGATTGTCTGTAGCTGTTTTGTTATTTTCAATATGTTGGGTAATATCCTCTCCAGCATAATTTACTTTGTTATTAGGATTATAAACAACTAAAGGAGCAGTATTTTCTTTTTCTATAATCTGTTCTATTTTTTTAGTTGGTTCAGTATAGTTGATTTGTTTGTTTGGCTTACGAGTAGCATACATCAGTGAGCCAGCTCCTATTGCGAGGGATAATGCGCTTATAAGACCAATTTTCCAATATTTTTGCACAGCCCTTTTTATGAAACCCTTTGTTTTTGCAGAATAATCTTTTAAGATGTTACTTATGTAATTGATAGGATTATACCTAATTATATTTGGCGGCTCTTTTTTATTATTTTTCCTTCTCCAGTTCACATTATTTCCATTATTTTCATATTTATGAAGGATCCTGTAAAGTGTAGATGTGCTGAATTTTTTCTCTGGCTCATTTTCTTGTCTGTTTTTATTTAATTCATTGCGTAAGTCTTTAACTTTAACATTTGTGTTATTATACAAATTAATAATATCTGCTTTATGTTCATCAGAAATCTTATTTGCTCTTCTATCTATTCTATAACCCTTATTTTCTGCTTCTCTTAGAATTTTGTCAAGAGTATAATTATTGATATTATATTCATTGCATATTTGTTTTCGAGTTAATTCTTTATGATTGTTGTACTTATCTAAAATTTCCTCTAAGTTATTATCTTTTATTTTGTGTACAACTTTTTCTCTTTGAGATTCAATAGTTTTTTTCTCTTCAGCTAAATTCTCTAACTTATCCTTATATTTTACTGGTTGTAATTGTTTTACATCTTCACTTAAAATGTCTTTCTTATACACAGTTTTTTGTTCTTCACCTTTGTCTTTTAATTTTTCTTCAGGGGTTTTTGTCACTATGCTTTCTAAACTCTTATTAATTTCCTCCTTTTTTTCAGAAGGCTTAACTACAGTCATATTAAAATTATTAACCCTTGTTTCTACTTCGTTTATGATCTTTCTTAATTCATAGTCTGATATATTCCTAGTTGGAAGTTTTCCGTTATAGTGGACTCTTTTTGACACATCATCAACTAATCTCTTGTAATCTTCAAATTGAAGCTTTTCATCATCTATAACCTCTAGAGTAACATCTTTTCCTTTTACATAATTTATTTTTTCATCTCCTTTACATTTATAAGAAACTTCTAAATAAGGCTGCATATTTTTGCTGTTGGTCACCATGCTATAACTAAAAGAAATTTTTATAGGATCTGCTTTTTCAACTTTATTTATCTTGATATCTTTAAGAAGAGGCACAATGTCTGAATTGATTTTACCTATTGATAACCTGAAAATAGGATCATTATTCTCTGAATTTATCATTAAATAATTCTTATCGTCTTTTTGAGAATAACTTAAACCAGCACTATCATCCAAATTACTTATATCAACAAAATTATCTATACTAATCTTATTATTAGGAAATATGCTATAAGAAATTCCTTCAAAAGTTTCTACATCAGTTAAAGAATGAAATGGCCCATAATCAAGTCCATGACTATGCCACCATCCTATTATTTTGGAACATTCACTCTGAATTTTTTTGAATGAATTCATCTCAGAAGAAGGATCACCAGTACATGTTGAAGATGTAACCGTTTGATTATGGGATAAATAGATATCATTAACAACATCTTCATTGATTCCTTTTGGTGCAACTAAATAGCCCATCGCTTCTACTGATTTATTAAATAATATTGGTGCTATCGTAGAATAGAAGTTTGCTTTTAATAAAGCACTTTTTTTTATTTTTATTTTATTAAATATTGGTTTAATCTTAAACAAATTTTCTTTTTTATGATTATCCTTAAATTTATTTTTTTCTTCATTTCTTCTTCTAATTATTTCTACTAATTTTTTATTTTTTATTTTATTTATCATTTTTATTTATTATAAAATTTTTTACTGCAAAGACAATCTTTATTTGGTTTACATTTGATCTTATTCAAAACAAGCCTATCTCGATCAAAAGAGTTGTATAGCATGCCATTCATCACTGGTTGTCCATAAACTTCCGGATAAAATAGTGTTCTTATCTCACCCAGAATTGCTGCGCCAATTATCTGGTTTGACATGACGACACTTGGCTCGTGATCATTTGCAGTACAATGGTCAGAAATTTCTTCTTTATTTTGCTCTTCAATTGCCTGAGAATAAATGTTCTCCTGACAATCTAAACATGCTGTTTTTCCAGGACTATAGACTCTTACCTGTCCAGAGAAAGGACTAGTTCCTCCATCTATGTAAGGAATAGAGTTTTTTACAGCCAACCTATTAGCAAATGCTCTTGCAGAAATATTATCAAGACAACCCAAAATCAAATCACAATCAAGCTTAAGAAATTCTGATTCATTAATTAATTTAACTTGTTTTCTTTTTTCTTCTTTATTAAGATTATTTCCTAATTTTCCATAAATTCCTATAGATTGAGTAGTTGGATTTATTTTATTCATTAATCTAGACAATATTTCAACTTTTTTTTCACCAACATAATTCCCAAGAGTGTAAAGAATCTGCCTATTCTTATTATTCTCCTCAATTTTATCCATATCAATTAAGTATATCTTATCAAAATTCATTAGGGATAAACCAAGTCCAACAAAATTTCCTATTGAACCTGCACCAATTATTGCAACTTTTTTATTCTTAAACAGGTTTTTTTCATTCAGATAATCAGATATACCAAGAGTTATCTCACATTCATCTTTGAACCGCCTATTAGACAGGAGGTTGTATGTTACTCCTTTTTTCATCAATTTATCATAATCATATAATTTAATTACAGATTTTCTTATTTCCTCTGTTACTAATCCAGCAATCAGACCGCTTGTTATATTGCCCTGTTGGCAATTTTCAAAATCAGGAAATAAATATTCATCTATGCTTTGCGTATAGTTCTTTTTAGAAAGAATTATTCTTTCTGTCTTGCTCATAGGGGTGTAAACCATCACCTTGCCCTTATTCTTGCTTGTAGAAGCAGTAATAAAAGGTATTTTCAATTTATCCGAAATCTTTATGCTCTTAAATTTTGAACATGGGTCATTTGTAAGATCAATAAGTATATTTGGTTTGCCAACTAAATCATAAAAAAGAGGAGAATAATATCCGCCAACTCTTATTTTGGGATTCATTTGCATAATTATTTTTTCAAGATGCTTAACTTTCCTAACTTTTTCTTTTTTGTTATAATAATCAAAAAATAAGAATTCATTAGAATTATTAGTATAATCTTCATTATTAATTATCCTTATATTTCCAACTTGCAGACCAACAAGATTTGATAAAACAAAATTGGATAATGGTCCAGCCCCAATTATTGTTACTAAAGAATCATCAAGTTTTTTTTGATTCCATCCTTCTATTCTTTCTTGTGTATCTGTTATCTCTGGAATTTAGATCACCCCAGATTCTGCATATTTGTTTGTTATTTCCCCCAAAAATTTTCCTTTGTAGATGATTCTTGTTTTTATTTCATCTAATATTTTCTCATAATCTAAGGACATTGGATTGGAGATTATTTCCGTTACTTTAACCCCCTTGTTAATTTTAATTTCCTTAGTCTTAGGGTGTTTGATAGCTACTTCGGCATAAGGTGCTGCAGAATAAAAACGATTCACAACTAGACTATATGCAAATGAAATACCTCTGAATTTTTTTATTTTAATTTCTTTGACTTCAATATCATTTAATTTAAAATTATTACCTACCTTCATCTCAATTACATCTTCAAGAAAATTATTTGATTTAAAAAATACATAATTATTTCCTGTTTTATCAGTTTGATGCTCAATTTTAAATGAATCTCCTGAAAGAGGAATTATTTCTCTACTTGATTCCTTTTTATTATACGGAAAAATATTATAATAAATGCTCTTGAATGTATCATCATCAGTTCCAGAGTGAAAAGGATTCATACTTCCATGACTATGCCACCACCCCATTACTTTATATCCATCATTCTTGATTTCTTTTAGAAAATCCATATCTGGCTCTGAATCAACGATATATTCTACGCCTGTTACTTTTTGATCTTTTGACAAATACACATCCTTTACAATATAATCCTGATCCTCTTTAAGAGCTACTAAATAACCACCACATTCAATTGATGCATTAGCAGTTATGCAGGCTAGAGAAGCATATGCTTTTATTTTTTTATAAGCATAATCAGTAATCTTTAAATCACTAAACAATTCATCTATTTTTTCTTTTGAATTATTTTCAAGTATATATTCTAATTTTTTCATATTATCACTGTTTTTCAACAACAACTCCTCTTTTGTTTATTTCTTGAAGGGTTGTAAGATTATTACAAAAGGTGTTTCTATTTAGATGATGATGGGGATTCATTCCAGGACAATACCCGTTCCTCAAAGCAAATCCTCCCACTTTAAGAAGATAGTATGCTATTCCAGCATAATCTTTTTTTTCATTAAAATCATTTATCACATTGCTACTTATGCCGTTTCCAGTACAAATATATTGTTCTGGCATATCAAAGCCAGAAAGCAAGGGATGAGAATACTTATTAATTACAACAGGTGACTCAAGTTCTATTTTATGATTATTTAATTTTAATTTAACACCAACCTTACATTTTTCAAACACATAATAATCAGACTGATCAATTGATTTAAGAGCAAATGGTTCTTGCTCAAGGAAAATATAATGGTCTTGCCCTTTTTTAATAAAACCAATGCGGCCTTCTTGGTATATTTGTTTTTTTACTATCTCAGAAAAATTATTTTTTTTGTTTAACAAATTTATTTTTTCATTTAAAAGATTTCCACTATGATTTGAAAATTTTGTTATTTCATCTGATAAATTTTTAAGGTATTCTTTCTCTAAATCCTTTAAATAACCAGTGAATTTATATGAGTAATTTATATTATTAATCCTAAATCTGTTTCTTATTGTTTTGTAAATTTTTTCTGGAATTTTTTTTGTAATATAAATATTCCTATTAAATATAAGCAGATTAATATTTTTTATTATGTTCTTTTCAAGTATAGAATAATCCCTGTTTAATAGGCATTCAAAGCCGTCTTTAAGATTCTCAGTCCTGTGTTTATCAATCTTTGGTTTTAAAATTTCTTCTAATTTTTGATTTGGTTTTTGGTTTTTAGATTTCAATTTTATGTTATTCTTGTTTTTAGAATAGAGAGGAAAAACTTTGTTAACTATAAAATCAAGGAGTTCATATTTTTTTTGTAATTCAAATATATCCTTTTTTAATAAGTTGTTATCTTCTTTTAAACTTTTTTTTGATATGTTATTAATAATTGACTTAAATTCAATTTCATTGTTTTTTAAGTATATTCTTTCAATAGATTTAAGACTTTCTGACTCTTGCAATAAATACTTTTTATTAGCAAAATAAAAAAAATTATTGCCTTTTTCTTCTCTTACTTCAACTGTATAAAGTCTATTATTTAAGATAAGGCAAAGTTTAGCTTCTTCAGCAATGCTGCTAAAGCTAGATTTTGGCAGTTTCATCTTATTTTGAAAGAATGTAATCTAATCTAGATCCAGCTTTTCTCATAAAATGTACTTCTAAATTTAACCCATTATATGGCGTCTCTTCAATTGTTCCTGGTTCAAAATAGTCTTTTGCTATATCTGTTTTTTTTATTACTTGGGTCATTTCTCCCCTTTGATTTGTGAAAGATTTATATCCATCTCCCCCCTCATTTAATACCTTTATAGATAGACGCTCAGGAGCTGCCATTGAATCATCTAGTTCTTTTTTTACTCCTTTCATTACTTCCTTTTCTTCATCATTAAAACCATCATCTTTTATTAAGTAGTCTATAATTCCACCAATAGTTAAGTTTGGCTCTTCAATTAACTTTTCAGTGACCTCTTTTGTAAGAGGGTCAACATTCTGGTTCATAGCACTTCTTACACTTGCAACATACGTTTCATTTTCATCTGCCATTTTTTACCTCCAAAAATTTTTAATTTTTTAAGTAATAAGAATGATTTTCTTTTTATATGCATTTCCGAGAAAAAAGAGGTATTTTTCCGAAGTTAATGTGAATCTTTAGAGATAAACCGAAAAATATTCAGCTGTTAAATAAATAATTAAAAATTAAATAAAATAATTGGTATGTATCTTGGGTTGTATTAATCAGTACTATTAAGATACTCATTCATTTGATTATCCAAATTTTCAACTCTATTAAAGTGAGCCATTGAAACATTATCTGCTATTTGTTTAATCCCTTTATGTGTTTTTAAATAATAGCTATTAAGGACATTTGGATTATTTGCAACGCCACCCATCTTTTTTATACCTTCATTTAATCTCCCATGTAAATTATTTGAATAATTACCCAACATGGCAACAGATTCATATAATGCTTCAACAATCCTGCCTCCGGAAACGAGGGTATCCCATTGTTTTTTTGTGTTTATAACATAACGTAGTATTCCCCCCGTTTTATCACTGACTGTTTCACAAACCTTTATTCCAGTAGTAAGCATGTCTTCAAGATCCCTAAGAATATTATCTTCTTTATCCCTGTCTTTTACTTTATTAGCGGCAAGATCTTTTTGGTGTGAAATTCCATCTAACTCCCTTTTTAAGTTTTCACATGCATCCTTAAGAGTAAAATATTTCTCATCACCTTTTTTTGTTGATTTAAATTCTTCATCTGCTTCTGAATATAATTGCTTTATTATTTTTCCTTCTTTCTCTAATTTATTATATTTTTTTATGTTACCCTCCCATTCTTTATTTACTTCGCCCCTATATTTTATTAATTTACATAATTCCTTTCTTGAGCTAAAAATTATACATGTTAAGTTTGAATCCAGGTTTTTTATATTATTTATTTGTCTGTCAAATATGTCCTCTATTGAGTATGCCTCTTTACCAAAGATTTTTGTTTTAATAAAATCTACTGAATATACAAAAATTTTGTATGGGATTGGTTTACCGGCAAGAAGTTTTCTGTTCATCTCCAGATTTAATTTAGCTATATCTTTCACAGTTTCTCCTAGTCCAATGAAATCAGCCTCACTTGAAGGTCTTCTTGAATTTTTTAGTGTAGCTACTATTGAGATTTCTTCTGGATAATACTTATTTTTATACCTATCTTCTAAAACCCCATATTTTTTAAGTTTTTCAATTACTGACCCTTGGTTGTTTTTTGAACAATTCATTCTGTTTGATTTAATTTTTTCTACTAAATCTTCATCCATTTTTCTCACCTTTTATTATTTTTTATTTATTGGATAATATAATGCTAGGCTTTTTTCAAGCCCATTAAGTTGTGTGATATCTTTCATAACTTTTTTATCAACAGTCTGGTAATAAGCAGGTCTTGTATAACTGATGTCTTTTTTTATTTCATTATTTATGTCTATTTTTTCGCATCCGCCACCCATGTAATACCCAATGGAGAATATCGCAAAATACTTCAATACCTTAAAGCCAAATCTGATAAGGCCCATTCACTCTTCACCCCCTTTTAGATAATCGTTGGCTTTCTTTTCCAGGTTTTTATAGAATTCTTTGACTTTTGGCTTTTGTTCTTCAGCAAAATCTACAATTTTATTATATGTATTACCAATTTTTTCACTTATTAATGGCTTTATTATCCTGAGCTTTCTCTCATTAGGCATCTCACTTATTCTTTTCTCTAGAAGCTCATCACTGAACATGTTTGCTATCTCTTTATCATAACCTTTGTCAATACCAATTTTGCTTATATTCAGAATGTAATCCTTAAACTCCTCATGATTTTCCTTAATAATTTGTTCTGTATAATCCAAAAACTCATCAATATTTTTTCCGGCAATGCCATACATTGGCTGCTCTTGTTTTTCAGTCACCACAATCACCTTTTTCTGAACAATGGGTTTTGTTTTCTCTGTTTTTGCACATCCGGCACCAAGATAACTTGTTGCTGCAATAGCACCTGTCAAAAACAAAATTCCCATGGTTCTTTTTAATTCCATCTTGAAATAACATTAGCACTTATTTTTAATAAGCATTTCCAAGAAAAAAGATGAGAATTTCCGTTATATTTACAGATTTTACTTTTTAAACGGAAAATATTCAATAATTAAGCTATATGTGTTTTTTTCATCCTCTTGCATAGACCTCCAAATCCAATCCTTTATAACTCGTACCCTCAATTTTTCTTGGTTCAAAGTAGTTTTTTGCTATTTCTGTACGGTTTATTTTTGTAATATTATCGCCATCATTGGTTGGAAAAGTCCTATATTCACCAGACTCATTTAATGCTTTTACACCTAATCTAAATCTATGCCATCCTGATTCTTTGCGTCTTTGCATATCAAACTTAATATAATTCATTATCTCTTTTTCTTCTTCATTAAAATTCCCTTCATCTTTTATTAGGGAATTTATCAATTGCTCAATTGTTAAATTGGGTGTTTTATTCAATTTTTTGGTTACATCTTTAATTATACTCTCCCCTCCAAATCTAAGTGATATACTTGCAATATAAGACATATTTTCTTCCATTTTATTTTACCTCGAAAATTTGTTTTAATAAACATTTAAATGAAATAAATATTTGTCAAAAGCTCGGAGGCACTGCCAGTCATAGACTGGCAGCATGCTCGCCCTGCTGGCTCGGCCTCCTCACTCTTGAGCACATTTTATTCAATTATAAACCACTAGTCACAGACTAGTGGAATAAAATGTTTTAATAATAGTTTCTGAGAAAAAAGAGGCATTTTTCCGAACATAATGTTAATTCTTAGAAATAAACCGGAGATTATTCAAAACAATTTATAAGAAATATCATTTTATTATGTTTTTGTAGGCTTCCCTTACAGACTCATCTGAAATTTTTCCTAAGTTAAAATCAATCTTCCCAGTTCTTAAATCAACATAATGCGCCGGAGCAGACATTAGTCTTGTATCACTCATACTATGAATAGTAAATTTACTGTCCCCAACATCATCACAATCATTATCTAACAAATGACACAACTCATGTTCTAATAGAAATCTTACACTTTCTTCTCTTAGGTTGCTTAAGTTGCCTACACATCTTATACCACTATAAAAATCGTTATATTGCCTAAACATAAAGTAAAATAATTTGTCCGAGGGAATTATTTTTACATTTGGTGAAAATTTATCTGTTAATACATATAATTTTTTATTATTACCTTCTTGTTGATTAATAAATTTAGTTAGTTTATTGAGATAGGGATAATCTGCCGATTCATACCCCTGAGAAGGTTTTATCCTTATTAAATACCCTTCACTATTTATTTTGAATCCATTATTTATTATTTCAATAAATCTTTCAAACTCAAATTTCTTCTTTGGTTTATCTTGTATGGAATTTAGATAAATCATACATAAATCTATCATTTTAATGCTTGGTAACTCATAAGGTTTGTAATTTTTATTAAATGCCTCCACATTTCCTTTTAAGTAACTATTAGTTAAGTAATCATTAATCAAATTTTCTAATCTTTTTATGTTATTATATTTTTTTACTTTGTCTTCAAATACTTCTTTGATTTTATTTTTTAATTTAGGAACATATTTTTCAGCAAATTGTTTCTTAGAATACTTAACTTGATGAATTATATTATTTTGATCTTTTTTATTAAACATACAATGTATTTTCCAACCATTTGTATCATATTTTTCAGGATCTTGATGAAAATCAAACTTCCTTATGAATTTAAAATTCTCATAATCAATTGTTATGTCTTCTAACTTAAGGGGTTCAAGCTTTTTGTCATTATGGTACCATTCTCCATCTTTTAATATAACTCCTTCTCTTCTTCTTGCTTCCTCAAATGGAATTTCCTCTTGTATTTTTTCTATTAAGTCTGATTTTCTGCCATCAGTTCCAATGATTTCAGTCAATTCTTTTTTGCTAAACTTGTTTAAAAAAGATTCAATATCAAATAACTTCAGTTTATATGGCACACCAACTCTTTTGTATGTTTCATTTATATTCTCAACTGCTTGTTTTATTCTTTGGTCCGGCATATCTTTCTGGCCATTTTCCCTAAGAGCTTTGACATAAATTATATTTACTGTGTCCATTTTAAATTACTTAAAATAAAAATTTATAAACCTTTTGTTTTTGTTGCTTTTTAAAAATAGTTACAAATTAGTCTCAACTGGAAAGAGTTGTTAAACCAGATGATTTCTTCATTTATGATAGAGATTTGTAGTTAAGCCTTGTTTTTATTTTGAGCTATAAAACAGTAATAATCCCTGCTGTCTTTCCAGATTTTGAGAATTTTAAAATTATGGTAATGTTTTTTTATAAGTTTTTTATTATAGATAAAGTGGGTCAATCCTTTTTCATTGCCCATTGTTGGAACATATGTTCTTGGAGCTATTTTTTTAGCTGTCTTTATAAGGTAAGGTCTAACCCTGCCCTTGGAAATTCTTCCGCTAAGGGTTATAAAAATAAGCCCCCCTGGCTTCAGCACCCTCTCAATTTCTTTTATTGCTCTTTTTATTTCACTGATTTTACCGTGCTGTAAGACTTGAACACTAATCACTGCATCAAAAAAATTATCCTCATAAGGAAGTTTATTGAAGATATTGCCTAAATTAAGGTTGCATTTTCTTTTTTCCTTTTTTAACCTCTCTTTGATGATTCTCAGCCCTTCAGGTGCACAATCTATGCCATACATATCAAAGCCCTTTTCTAATAAATAAACAAGATTTCTGCCAGCACCACAGCCTAAGTTGAGAACTCTTTTAACCTTTTGTTTTTTAAAGATAGTCAATACATTGGGCATATCTTCATGCGGTTTAAATATATCATAATACCCATACTTCTTACCTTCTTTTTTGTATATCTTATCCCATTGAAACATTTAATTTATTATACCTTGGTTCTATATAATCTTTTCTAAATCCAAAACTATAAAAACAAAAAGAATTTTTTTGAATAGAATGAGAGAAATAACAGATGAAAAGCTGGAGAAGTACTTTGATATTACAGGCCAAGCACTGAAAAAGGCCAGAGGCAATATCTCAAAAGATAAATCAAAGAAAGAGTTTGCTGCTGATTTCCTTGACATGGCCAAGCGTTACTACAAAGATGCCAAATACTTCAGGGAAAAAGATGATTATGTGAATGCATTCGCGGCCCTGAGCTATGCACATGGCTGGCTTGATGCAGGCGCAAGAATAAAACTCTTTGATGTAAATGATTCTAAATTATTTACTGTTGATGATTAAACTTTATTAAATTTTAGAATTCTTAATTAATTTTTTGATATCTTCCCAGTTATTACCAAACCATCTCATATTATTTGTTACAAAACATTTTTTTGGATTTTTTGCTATGTATTCTGCAAGAGATTTTCCTCCTCCAACATTGCAATGAAATTGTCCAATAAATTCTTTATTTTTAGGATAACCTTCAAATTCACAATAAAACAAATATTCTTTCTTTTTAATTGTGATTTTGTGTTTTGAACCATGCCCAAATATATAAACATGTTCTATATTATTATTTAAAATGATTTCTTTAAACTTTTGTTTGTTAATCTTATCATAAACTTTATAAGGAATTTTATTTTTTAGAAAATACCTTATTAAAATCTCGGCACCATCAACATAAAAACTTTCTTTATTGAATTTATAATCATTTGCTATTATTATTGCCCTGTGTTTTCCTTCTGATTCATAATCTTTATTTCTTTTAACAAATCTTATAATTCTAGGGAAAAGTATAATTGATAAAATTCTCGATATAAAATCCCCAATTTCGCAGGAAAATTTTCCAATCAGGATCCCTGAGAAGAATGTTATTGTAATATAATGAATACAACTTAGTCCCATATAACTAAATAAAGTACTTTATTTTAAATATTTATTCTTTTGTTTTTATTTAAACTCAAATTCAATACAAAATAAATTAATAATGAAATAAAAATAGCAGCCAAAATCGTTCTTATGAAAAACCACTGGAAAAAAGCCTGCTGGTAAGTCTGAATCATTAATGAGCCTGCATTAAACTGCCAGTTGCCCATTGGAAAAAAGATTAAGTGAAATAATTCAAAAAACCTGTTAAAAAATAGCGAAGCAATTAAAGAGAATATTGCAGTTAAAATTACTATCAAAGCAACTTTTTTTAGGTGTAAATAATTTATTTTTCTTTTTTTAATTAAAATAAAAAGCCAAACCATTAAAAAAATAAAAAGAAGCTGTTCAAACATAATCAATCTTTTAACATCAACCATATGAGATTTCTCATCTTCATTGAAATCAACATTTAATTCTGAACTAAAGCCGGTTATGTATCTTGTTACATCTTTGTCAATTTCTAAATAGGTAGGATTATCTGAATATTTTTTTATAAGCGAGCCATGAAAGCATGTTGAATAAAGATGATAGTTAAAAGAGCCAAGGATAATTATAAAAGCTATTAATAATGCAATGATAATTTCCTTTGAATTGTATTTAATCATATTAAGCTTTCTCAATCCCTGGATATGTTCCAGGCAGCATGAAAACCTTTTCTGTTTTTATAGCAAGGCCTTTCTCACCTAACATTTCCTCAGAATCCAGCTTTGAAGTTCCATAGCAGATAAGCTCTCCCTTTAATGTTATAATAGCAACAATATCTTGCACGCTTATGCCAGACTCAAGCTTTGAGATTCCAGGCACATTAAGGTTTGCGCCATGGCATAAGCTGTCAACAGCACTATCTAATACATAAATTTTTGGAAGATGTTTAACAGCATTTTCTATTGGCTGTATGCAATAACTCAAGTATTTTTCATTTCCTTCTTCTTTGTAATAATAGAAAGCATCAGTTAAATCCTGTAATGTGATAAGATTTGTGCTTTCATTAAATGGTCCTGCCTTTGTCCTTCTTAATTCAGCCATATGAGCCCCGCAGCCAAGCTTTTGGCCAATATCATGTACAAGCTTTCTTATGTATGTTCCTGCCTGGCAGCCAACCTTAAATAAGACATCCTGGCCTTCAATCTCCAAAATATCAAAGTAATAAACCTGCCTTGATCGCAGCTGCCTTTTAACAGAACTCTTTATAGGCGGCATCTGCATTATCTTGCCCACAAAATCATTACATGTTGTATAAATCTCATGCTCTGGAATTTCTTTGTGTACATGCATCAATCCAACATATTCTTTGCCTGCTTTAAGCAATGTCTGCACTACTCTTGTTGCCCTGCCAGTAGCTATTGGCAAAACACCAGTAACACCCGGGTCAAGAGTTCCTGAGTGGCCTGCCTTGCTTATATTAAGGATTTTCTGAACATATGCACTAACCTGATGTGAAGTTGGCCCAGGGGGCTTGTCTATATTCACAATGCCATAGTTTATTAGCTCTTTTACATGTCTTTTATCTGGCTCGCATCCAAACTTGGATGAGGTTATAGATTTCTTTCTAACCAGAATCTTTCTTTTAATGTTTTCAAATGGCAGTAAATCTTTTTCCATGCCTAAAAAGAGTTTTCTGTTATTTAATAAGGTTTTGATTTAATGAAAGCTATTCTTAAATAATTTTACTTTATAATAACTAATTTTTCTTTTAAAGTAATCAATTACTCTATCAATTACCTTATATTCCTTATTCTTGTAGTGGATAGTCTCCCCCTTTTCATATTCCTTACCTTCACCTTTAAGAAAAAATTCAGTTTTACCTTCTTCATCAACAAACTTTACTTTATTGTTTATGCTATCCTCTTTATTATCATCTTTTTTCATTTGGTTTTTAGTTAGAACTCTTTTTTACTTTTAATTTTTCTTCTTTAACTGCTTTTTTATCTTCTGCTGGCTTCTTTTCTTTACTCTTTGTTTCTTTTGGTTCTTCTTTTTTCTTCTCCTTTGCAGGCTCTTCTTTCTTCTCTTCTGGTTTCTTTTCAGGTTGCTTTTTCTCTTGTTTTTCTAGTGTTGTTTTCTTTTTTTCTTCTTTTGGCTTTTCAACAGGAGCATCTGTAAGCTCTGCTTTAATGAGGCCGTCATCATATTTCTCAACCTTGACCTTGACTTTATGTGGTGGATTTTTTATCCCGTGCTCCCAAACCTTGAGATTTAGATATTTGCCTATCTTGATGTTATCTGATTTCATGTGCTTTGCTAAGAATTCTTTTAAGGCCTTGATTGTCTTCTTTGCCCTTTTGTAGCTTGGGGCCTTCTGAAATTCCTTTCTAAGGGGAATTATATATTCCCTTTCCAGAACAACCTTTGATTTTTCCTCTTTTTTTGCCATTTTCATGCCTTTGTCTTTGTTCTTCTCCATGATCTCTTTATCTCAGTATGCCTTCCAGGATGAATTCTTCTTCCCTTTCCATAGATTTTCATGACTGTCCAGAAGGGGGCCCATCTAGTCTGCTTGTGCAATTTTGCAAGCCTTAATTTCCTGCTTAGATGTTTGTAGCGTGCCATTTTATTTCCTTATCATTTTGAATTTGTGTTTTTTTGGCTGTAATCTCATTAAAAGGTTTTTCAATGCATTATCATCAACTGTTTTTATCTGGCCAGTTTGTATTGCCTGACCCAATAAAACAAGCAGCTGAACTGCAGTATCAGGATGTGCTGTTTTTAGGTTGCCATATCGTTCCAATGCTTTTTTTGTAAGCACATGCTTGACCATAAGTTCAAGCTCTGCAATCTGTTGCTGTATTTGTGCTTCTCCTGAATCAGCCTCTTGTTGCTGTGTTTGAAGTTCCTCAAGCTTTTTTCTTTTAAGTTCTTCAATATCATTCATTTTTTTGCTTTTTTTGCCAGCTCAGCAGCAGTTGGTACTTTTTCCTTTTTTTCTTCTGCTGATTTCTTGATTTCTTGTGATTTTTCAGTTTTGATATCCTGTTTTTTTACTTCTGGTTTTTTCTCAACTTTTTCTGTTTTTTGAGCAATAGGTTTTTCTTCTTTTGGCTTCTCCTTAATATCCTTGGGTTTTTTCTCAATTACTTCTGGTTTTTTGATTTCTTTTTTTAATTCAGAAGGTTTTGCTTTTTGTGCTGCTTGTGGTTTTTTGCCAGAAATCTGGGCAGCAGTTTTATCAAGAATGGATATTCCTTTTGGGGCAATTATCCTTCCTTTATGAACACCTTTTTCTGCTTTCTTTACAAGTTCTGCTTCTTCAAGCTGTTGTAATATTGTTCTTATTATCTTTCCAGAGCCACTATAAAATTTTTCTGGCTTAACACCCCTGTTCTTTTTGCCGCCATATTTTGCCCTTAGCTTTGATACCCCTATTGGTCCAAGCTTGTGGGTTGTTCTTAATATAGCAGCAGCTCTCACATACCACCAATCATCTCTTGAAGGGGGTCTTTCCTTATGAGTGCCTGTCTTAACAAACTCTGCCCATGCAGGGGGCTTTATAGAGGGTATTTTTTTGAGTTCTAAGGCTGTTTTTTCTATTAATTCATTCTGAGGAACATTATAAATGTCTTTCATTAAAATCACTCCATTATTCAACTGTTTTATTTAAAAATAATGGCTTAAAAGTTCTTAATTAGCTTTTTAAACAAATTAGTTTAAAATAGAACCATTAAACCTATTAAATAAAGCTTATTTAATATTGTGCTCTAGAGAACCGGAAAACCAGGATTATTTAAAAATCTTGTGTTTGTTAATTAAATTGTGTTATCTTTTTATTATTTCCAAAGATTTGTTTGAGTGAATTTCATATATGGAAGAAATTCACCGTAGGGAAATAGTTTCGGGATAATACAATTTGATGCTAAATAGAAAGATTTAAAAAGGAACCCTCATCCCAAATATATATCGGGACTTTTTGACTATTTGTCTGTAAGGTTTATTTAGGCAATTGTTTTTTGTTTCTGAGGAGAAATTTAATTGGGATTATACAATAAATGGTAGATTATAAAATAGTTAAGCATTGCAGATTGTGCAGGAAAAGGTTTGTTGTGAAAAAAGGAGAATCAAAAAGGATTTACTGCGATGAGTGCAGATTAAAAATTGAAAATCAGGATAATAATATGGAGGAAGTAAAATGAAAGGAACAGTAAAGTTCTTCAACGACATGAAAGGATATGGATTTATTGCAGGTGAAGATGGCAAGGAGTATTTTGTCCACCAGTCAGGGCTTCAGGAAGGAGTCACACTGCAGGAAAACGATTCAGTAACCTTTGATGTTGAACAAGGAGACAGAGGACCAAAAGCGGTCAACGTTAACAAAGAATAAATAAAATAAATAGATTTTGACTTTATAGTTTTGTGAAAGATAGAAAAGGCATTTGCTCGATTTAATGAACACTTCGCTTTTTCTGAATAATCTATTATTGAGGTAAAAAATGAATGCATTTAACAGCTTTAAATTCAGCGATGAATTAATGAAATCAATTGAAGAGCTTGGGTTTGACAGCCCTACCCAGATACAGAGCATTTCAATACCCTATATACTTCAGGGCAAGGATGTAATAGGGGAATCTGAAACCGGTTCAGGCAAGACACTTGCTTTTGGCTCAGGAATAGTTGAAAAAACAATTCCTGGAAAAGGGCTTCAGGCGCTGGTAATAACGCCGACAAGAGAGCTTGCAGAGCAAGTCAAGAAAGAATTAATAAAGATTGCAGTAAACAAGAAACTAAACATAATTTCTGTTTACGGAGGGGTTGCAATAAACCCCCAGATTTACGCGTTAAGGACAGCAGAGGTTGTCATTGCAACTCCAGGAAGGTTCAAGGACCATCTTCAGAGACGCACAGTAGACACATCAAGGATTAAGCTTCTTGTGCTTGATGAAGCTGACAAGATGCTTGACATGGGTTTTGTTGATGACATAGAGGATATAATAAAAACATGCCCTAGAGACAGGCAGACATTATTTTTCTCTGCCACAATTCCACCAAGAATAGAGGAATTATCAAACAAATACATGAGGAATCCGGTAAATGTTTCTGGGAAAAAGCAGGTTGACCCAAGCAAGCTCAAGCAGTTTTACTACAGCATACCAAAAAACTTCAAGCTTTCATTGCTTTTGCATTTAGTTAAAAAGGAAGACTCGAAACTTATCATGGTTTTCTGCAACACAAGAAGAACAACTGATTTTGTTGTCAAGAACCTTAAGGTCAATGGGATAAATGCAATAGCAATACACGGCGGATTCACGCAGAACAAAAGAGACAATTCAATGGAGAATTTCAAGAAAGGGAATTCATTTGTTCTTGTTTGCACAGATGTTGCTTCCCGTGGATTACATATTGATTATGTTTCTCACATATACAACTATGAGATTCCAAAAAACCCAATAGATTATGTCCACAGGATAGGCAGGACAGCAAGGGCTGGAGAAGAGGGAAAGGTAATTAATCTGCTTTGTGATGATGATTATGGGAATTTTTCAAGAATCTTGAATGAATACCGTGCTTTTGATGTTAAAAAAATGGAAAAGCCATATGTTGAAAAAATAAAGATTGTAAGTAACAGTAATTCAAGGGGGAATTACCCAAGAAGAAACACTAATAATATAAGAAGAAAAAGAAGGTTTCGATGAATTTTTTATTAAGTATCCACAAAAACTGCGTTATGCTTTTTACCAAAAAAAGAGCATAAAGCAATGAAAAACAAAAAGTTTATAAGAAAAGAGTTTATAAGATAATAAAAGAGGTTTATTATGCTAAAAAAAAGAGCTGAGATAAGCACTTTCGAGCTGATGGTATTAATAGTTGGATGTGCAGCAGTTCTCCTTGGATTTAACCTTATCAACAGGGTTTATATAACAGACTATACAATGGGCTGGCCAATGGTTATCTCAATATTCACATGGCTCATACTCCTTGTTTTGTTTATTCTTCTGAGCATAAATGTTGATTCTAGTAAGCAGACCCTAAAAGAAATAACAGAAATCAAGAATATCCTTAAAAAATTCACTAAAAAGAAAAGATAATTTTAAGATTTAATTAATATCTTCTAGGTTGATTATGGCCTTTCCAATCTTTATAGAATCATCTAAAGCTATCCTTGGGCAGGCCGTATTGACAAAGCATTCAATAAATGGAAAGTTTTCCAGCTGGTTAAAGTCTATTGTATCAAAAATAAGGAAATAAAAGTTCTTGTCCTTGAATTTGTTTTTAAGTTCAAAGGCCTCTTTTAGCTGCTCCTGGCCGGGCTTTGTTGTTAAAATAACTCCTATTTCTTTTGAGCTCAGAAATTTAATTAATGCTCCTTTTCTTCTTTTGTTTATTTTTTCTGCTTGTTTTCTATCAACCATGCCAAACTTTTCAGTCAAATGGTTAAATGTAAAAACATCTTTTTTTGTTTTTAATGAAATAGCAATTGGATGAAACAGACCAGAGCCAATGTAAAGGAATGCATCAACCCTATTACTAACAGAAAGAGCAGAATTAACATCACATCCAAGAACCTGGCCATTGTATTTTGTATGCCTGCCCTTTCCTAAAAATACTTTTTTGCCCTTTTTCTCAAGCATTGACTTAATTTTATTAATCTGGCCAATAAACTGAACTGTTGTAACCAAGCCAATCTTTTCAGGCAGTTTTAAAACATGCTTTTCAATTGATATTAGCTTCTTGTATCTTGCTTCAACAAACATTAGTTTCATACTGTAAAAGAAAGAGTTATTTATTTTTAAATTGTTCTATTTTAGTATATCATAGAAGGCATCAAATATTGGCTTGTCTGTTGTTATAATGTGAAACTCAACCCCAAGCTCATCACATATCTTTGCTATTTTTGATATATGGTCTTCAAGCCTTTGCTTATAATCAACTCTAAGCCTTGGATTTACATAAGTTCTTAGTATATTTTTTGTTTCAGAGTCCTTAAGCCTGAAATCACCATCAAATGCAAGCTTTCTTTCAACAGGATCTAAAACCTGTATTATTTTCATATCATGATCACCCAGCATAAAAAGCCCTTGCTCTATCTCTTCAATATCAAATAGGAAATCAGATATTATAACTATAAGAGCCCTTGAGCCTATGATTTTTTTGTATTTGGTTAGTGCATCCTTAAATCTTGAAAAACCAATTAGCTTTATGTTATTAAGGTGGTCAACCATTTCTGCAAGATGGCCCATGCCCCTTTTTGACTTAAATGTTTCAATTTCCTCTGAAAAGGTTGAGAACTGGAATTTCTCATTCTCCTTCATTGTAAGATATGCCATTCCAACACCAAGCATAGAAGAATAGTCAAACTTTGTAATGCCCTTGCCAAAGTTCATGCTAGCACTGTGGTCAACTATTATATGGGTTGTAAGGCTCTTATCCTCTTCATATCTCTTGATATAAAGGTCATCTGTCCTTGCATATATTCTCCAGTCTATTGACCTGAAATCATCTCCTGGAGCATATATCCTATGGTCTTTTATTGTTATGCCCCTGCCATGCATTACAGAGCGCCTTTCTCCTGTATAGCTTGATGTAACTCTTTTCTTTATAACAAGATTAAACCTGTCAAGCTGGGACAGAAATTCAGTTGTTATCATCTTACCTTGCTTAATATCTCCTTTACGGCATCATCTGTTGACATTCCCTTTCTCTCAGCCTCAAAGTTTAATATTATCCTATGCCTTAATATTGGGTAAGCCATTGCATCAATATCCTCTTTGCTCACATAGTTTCTTCCCTTTACAACAGCTCTTGCCTTTGATGCAAGAACAAGGCCAATAGATGCCCTTGGTGATGCCCCATATTCTATTAAATCAGGGTGTTTTCTTGTTTCAGTAACTATATTCACAATCCTATGCTTAAGGTCATTTGCTATTGGAACCTGCCTTACCAGGGTTTGCATATGCATAAGATGTGCCTTATTTAATAATACCCTTACTTTCTGCTCTTTGAGCTCAAATGCATATTTATTGACTATTTCAATCTCCTCATCATAGGTTGGATACCCAATCTTGATTTTAAGCAAAAACCTGTCTGCCTGGGCCTCTGGCAATGGGTATGTTCCCTCCTGCTCAATAGGGTTTTGTGTTGCAAGGACGAAAAAGGGTATGTCAAGCTTGAATGTTGTATTTCCAACAGTAACCTGCTTTTCCTGCATTGCCTCAAGCAAGGCTGACTGCGTTTTTGGTGTTGCCCTGTTGATTTCATCTGCAAGCACAATATTTGCAAAAACTGGCCCTGGCTGGAACTTAAAGTTTCTCTTGCCAGATGTCTCTTCAATAATATATGTGCCTGTTATGTCAGATGGCATTAAATCAGGGGTGTTTTGTATTCTGCTGAATTTAAGGTCCATCAGCTGGGCCATGGTCTTTATTGCCAGTGTTTTTGCCAATCCAGGGTAGCCCTCAAGCAGGGCATTTGCATCGCATAATATTGTAATAAGAATCTGCTCAACAACATCCCTTTGCCCAACAACTATCTTGCCTATCTCTTTGTATAAACCATCAAAAGTTTCCTTATATTTTTCCATTCTTAATACACCTCATTTTTAATTTAATTAGCCCTTTGCAAGCTTTAAAAAATATGTTTTTACAAGCTCTTGCTGCTCTTCCTGAATTTTCTCTTCATAAACATCAGCTGTTGCTATAAATACCTCATCTGGAAAAATCTCTTCAAACTCTCTTCTTTCTGGCTCTTTGACATCATCAAGGTTTATCTCATAGCCCGCTTGCTTAATAAACATATCAAGTGTTTCATCACCCATCTGGGCAATGTATGCATCACCAAATACATTTTCACTTTCTCCAGAGCCAGCTATTCTCTCAAGACCCTGCTTTCCCCCGTCTGTATTATTTCCGCCAATGCCATATATAAAATCAACAGCATTATCTGCTATGTTTTTAAAGTTAAAGGATATATCAAACTGTGCTGAAAATACTATTAAAAAGCACAGGATAATGCTAAGCAGGATTTTATAAGACATCTTTTTTTGATTAAAAAAAGACGTTACTTCAACATGTTTCATATCTCTCATAATGTCAGATTTCAGCTCATCAACAACAGGATTTTGTATTTTTATGTTATCTGCTGCTGTTCTCAGCCTTTCATTAAGAAGATGATATTTTTTTTCAACATCCCTTAAATGTTTTTTTCTGATTCCTTTATATGAAAAGATTATAAAATATAATATTGTTGGAACTAATGAATATATCTGATAAAAATTAAATAAAGATAGGGGAATATAAAGAACTAAAAATATTAGAAATGCATTTAAAAAACCATTAAATAGTATTATGTTGCTGAATGTAAAATTTATTTCCTTTAAAACTTTATTAAATTTCTTCATTTTTTATGTGCTTTGGCATGCAGCCAAGTCAGCCTTAAGTTTATCTATTTCATCATTTAAGTTATTTGTATCTGATCTGAGTCCGGATATTGTTGTCATAGCAGCAGCAAGGTCTGTCTTCGATATGCTAAGTTCTGTTTGTGCTGTTGCGAGATTCTTCTTTGCTGTGAATAACTCTGCTTTTTTCTGTTGTAATTCGCTTGTTTTTGCTGTTAGCTGTTTTTGCAAACTTGCTTTTTCAGCCTCTATTTTTTCTTTTTCAGTCTTTAAGCCTGTATATTGTGTGCTTAATTCCTTCTCCCTTTCTTCCTTAATATCCAGCTCCTGGCTTGTCTGCTCAAGCTTTGCCTTTTCAGTGCTGAGTGTTGATGAAATATTTTTTAAATCATCAAGTTTTAGTTTGTAATCCATATACAAGTCCTTAAATGTTGTCTGGTAGTAAACACTTAAGCCAGCAATAGATATCAGGGTTGCAATTAACAAAAGAAAAAAACCAAAATTCACATTTTTCTTCATATATGCCATATCATTCGCCTAATTAATCCTTATTTATATAGATTTCCTATTTTCCATAATCCTCCTGATACAGACCTCTATTAAAAATATAGATAATGCTGTTAAAACAAGAATCCAGGTGTAACTTTTTTCATCTATTTTTTTTCTTCTTGAGTTTTCCCTTATAAATTCCACTATTGCTGTTGTATTGTCCTTGTCAAATATTCTTCCGTTGGTGATGCTTACAAGGTCTATAAGCTCTGGATTTATTCCCAAGTCCTCATATTCTCTCTTGTAATTAACAGCCATTGAAGCATCAAAAAAATCATAAAACCCTGTTTGCTTTGGAACAAAACTTGCCCTGTAAAGGTTTTTAGTTATTTTTGAAAATGAAAATCCCTCAAGCACTGGCTCTGTTTGTGAAATAACATTTATCTGGGCAATATCATTAATTCTTGAATCCTTAAGCTTTACATCAAACTCCTTGTTTCTGCCTGGGTCGCCAATAGCCCAATTGACTGTTCTTGTGATAAGTTTTGAGTTTTCCTTGTTTAAGAGCTGGCCTGCCCATACTTCTGGATCTGTGGTTAATGCAGCAACTCTTCCAAGTCCAAAGTGCCATACACTAACTATTGGATTCGTATTCTGGGTTGTTATAAGCATCCTTGCCGAGGTTTTTGGAACAACCTGGTTAAAGCCAGTTATCTTTGCGCTTAAATCAAGGTTTTTTGTTATAAAATGATTTAAGTCAATTATTAAGAGACCCATTACATCTGTCTCCTCTTCCTCATATTCCCTGCTGAAAATTATATTTAACCTCTGTGCCTCTGTTGGCTCAAAATAAATACCATTGCCCTTTAATGCCAGATCCTGCATAAACTGGCTGTTAGTGTCAAAGCCAACTCCAACAGCATATGTTTTTATTCCCTGAGCCGTCATTGATTTTGCCTTTGCAATTGCATCCTTTGGGTATTGTGTTATTCCATCAGATATCAGAACAATGTTCTTGCTTCCTTTTGTAGATCTGAGCATATGCTCTGCTCTTATCAAACCAGCAGAAACAAGTGTTCCTGCACTATAGCCACCGCACTGTATGGTTGCTATTGTATAGTTTAAATCTGGTTTTTCCATTATTGGTAAAATAGGAGATACAAGGTGAGAATTAAAATCAAATGTTACAACACCAATATTGTCTTCAGCTCTTAAACCACCAATTATTTGGGTTGCAACTGCCTTTTCAACATCTATCTTTGTATTTTTGCTTCCACTACTAAAAGCAGAGCATGTTGTTCCTGAAACATCCATTACAATTATAATGTTCATTCCGCTTTCCTCTTCTTTTCCAGCAAGGCCTACCTTAACAGGCAGAATGGTTTCAAACATTGAATTTTCATAATTGCCATAATCAAATGAGTTATCACCTCCAATGACTACAAGGCCATTACCATCTGCTACATAATCAGTTAAAATATCTGTATTTGTTTTGAGCCAGTCTTCATTTATATTATACAAAACAACAGCAGAATATGGCTTAAGGTCTTTTGGCATATAGCTCTTTTTGGCAACATCGTAGAGTGTATCCATTATTTTTGTTATCTTTGCATCTTTTTGTGAAATAAAGAGTATCTTTGGCTTTGGCAGGACATGGATTGTTTTGTAATAAACATTGTTTTGCCTGAAATAATCGCTTGCTGTTATTGATGCCTTTATTTTATGATAGCCTGTCCGCAGCATCTGCTTAATCTCAAATGTTTTTGTACCAGTTGCTTTCTCGTCTATTACAACAGTGTCATCAATCATTACCCTAATATCATAATCCAATGAGAAAGGGCCTGTCTGTTTTACATCTACATACAGCAGGGCTTCTGTTCCAAATATTAGTTCAGAAGGGCTGTCAATTGTCACAGCAAGGTCTGTTTTTATTGGATTAATACTTAATGAGCTGATAGTTGTGTTTAATGAGGAGGCGAGCATCATTACATCACCTAAAGAAGTCCCTTTGTTATTGTTTCCATCGCTAATTAACAATAGATTATCATTTCCCTTCATGTTGTTAAGCAGGCTGTCTCCTATTGGTGATTCTTCTCCATGTGCAATATATTTTATTCTTGTTGGAATCTCCTTTTCAAGATTAAGTTTTAAGTTAGAGGCAATGTCCTGCTCAAAAAGCTCAAATGAAGTTGAGTTATCTGCAAGTATTGTTAATGAAGGATCTCCCTGAACAGTTTTCTCCTCCAGGCTGAATGGTGATGCTAGTGCTATTATTAAAATTGAGAAAATCAGGCATCTTGATATTGCTATTAATATTCTTGAAAGTTTTTTGCTCTTTTCATGCTCTTTTTTTTCTTTTTCTGTTGCAAACTTAACAAAGGTTTTTCTAATAAGGATGATTAATATGATTATTGCAGGCAGGCATAATAACAATGCTTCTGGATTCTTGAAGTAGATGATTATAAATCACCCCTTATCTTTATATAAAATATCTCAAAAGACATGATAATAATTGCAAAAATAATTAAATAAACATCAAGGTTTACAACAACATTTTCCTGGGAAATGCCTGAAACAAAACCCTGCTCATCAAAATCTATTGTTTCCTTTGCTATGTCTGACTCATGTTCATCAAGAAGGTTTACTGCAATCTTATTGCCATTATCATATATTCCTGCTTTGTCTATTGATGGCTTTTCATCTATTTTAAGGTTATAGTCATTTATATCTCCTGTTTCAGCAAGAAAGTTTAATAAGTCATTCCAGAATATTGGATAAGATGTTTGAGTCTTAAAATCAGCATGTTCATCAATTAATCCATAATAAACTATATTACCCTTCCCCTTTTTCCCAAAAGCTACCAATGGGCTTGAATCATCTGCTTCAATAATAGATATTGTATTATTTTTTGGAATTGCCTTAAAATATTTTTTAACCATTGTAAAACACATATTGTTCTCAAACTGATTTGTGAATTCATTTATCACCTTGACACATGCCTTTGTATTATTGGCTTTTTCATTTAATTCAACAGGCAGAAGCCATAGTACGTCTATTTGATTTAAATCATCCTGTGCTGTGATTATTAGGCTTTTTCCATCTTCTACTTCTCTTGATATTTCCTCAAGTGTTCCCGGAAGAATAAGGCTTCCATCTATACCACTTATTATTATAACCTCGCTGGACTCAATTCCCTGGACTATTGGTGGTTCTGCAATCTGAAGATTAATGTCTTTTGATGACTGCAATGCCTTCATAAGATAGCTTGTCTTTGCATTTGTTATCAGAAGAACATCAATCTGTTTTTTTTCAGGAGCACTTATGTAAACAGTATTGTCAAGCTTGAAATCATCATCTGAATTTATTGTAATTTCGCTAATTCCTGTTGGTGTCTCAAAATTAAATATTTCTGTTGAATGGGCTGTTATTGTTTTTGATTTTGTTTCCAAAGCACTGCCATCCTTAACAAGTGCTGCTGTTATTTCTGCATCATCATCATTGAAATTCTTTACATATGCTACCATATTGTACTTATTAACATCTAGTTCAATGATTCCTATGTTTGTTGCCTTGCTCCATGTACTTATAAACTCAACATCAATGTCCTTTGAAGATAATATTCTCTTTGCTTTTAATAATTCATTTACATCCTCTACTATAAAATCACTTATAACAATAATTCTTCCCTTGGTATCTGCAAGTATTGATTCTGCTTCATACAATGCACTTTCAATATTTGTCTTTGTATCCTTTGGTTCTAAGGTTTGGAGCAATGATAATGCCTGGTTTTTTGTTCCATGCTCTAGAATTGTTTCAGGGCTTTCAGAAACAACTATTATGCTTATCTTTCCTTGCATATAGTCTTTTGCTATATCTATTGAGCTTTCAAATCTTGTCCTGCCATTGCTGATTGCTTGTGAGCTTGCGCTTGCATCAATTATAATAACAGTGTTTTGTGATGTAACAGCCTCAGATGTTATTATATAAGGTAAGGCAATTGAAAAAGCCATTAGTGATAATGCCAATAACTGCAATAAAAATACAAGATTTCTCAGTAATTTCTGGAAAAAAGTGTGTTTTGTAGTATCTTTCTGATTCTTTATGAGAAACATAAGTGAGGGAATAACTTTTTCAACTGGCTTGGGTTTTCTTAAGTAGATTATTATCAATGGTATGAGGCTTAGAAAAGCATAAAGTCCTATGGTATTAGCTAGTTGCATCAAGCACCTCTTTTTATGTTAAGATTTTTAAAACATAATCTATATTTAAATATTCACTTTTTTAAGAATCCATCAGAGTGATAATGCATATTTTGTGCTTATCCAAAGGCGGTTTACTTCCTTGAATATCTTGAATTTATCAAAATCATCTGGGTCAATACCATCCGGCACTATGTAATCTGAAGTAATCTGACCTAAAATGTGCCTGACTTTTATTTTTTCCAAAATATCATCAACCTTATGATTATCCAGGATAGGGGAATCATAATTTTTTATTTCTTTTGATGGGGTGTTTATACCATTATAAAACTGGGTAAATAGCTCTTGCTTTTTTTGAGTTATACTTATTTTGTAATTATCATAGTCAAATCCAGAAGTTGAGTCATAAAATGATTTCTCGTAAATTATGTTCTGAATCAATGAGATATAATCCTTTTCCCATCTTCTGAAAGTCTTTTTATTATCAACTTCAGGAAGTTCTTCTAAATCCTTTTTTTCTTTTGGTGATTTTTCTTTATTGATTATTTTATCTTTGTTCTGCTGTTTTTTTATCTGTTCAATTATTTCTATTAATTCAATAAGATTTTTAGTCTTTTTTACGCTTATTGATTTTTCCTTGATTTTGTTAGTCTTTTTATTCTCTTTTACGCTGATTGATTTGCGATTTTCCTTGATATTGTTAATTTTTTTTACGCAAAGGATTTTATGATTTTCTTTAATGTTGTTGGATATCATATCCAACAGAAAACTATAAATACTATATAAGGCTTTTGTTTCTTATGGTAGGCAACATACCTGGCTATGTAAAAACAGATATTATAAGGGCATTTTTGCTGATGAAAGAGAATATTAGCAGGAATGAACTTGTTACTAAACTTGCTTTGGGTGAGGGAACTGTAAGAACAATCTTGGATATTTTAAAAGACAAAAATTTAATTTACTCTACGAAAAGAGGGCATTCATTGACTGAAAAAGGCAGTTTATTTTTTAAAAAAATAGAAAAGAGCATAGTGGTTAAAAGATTAATGTTAGAGGATTTTTACCCTGAGCTTGAAAAAGCAGTTGTTTTATTAAAGAAAGCAGATAAAAACATAAAAATAAGTTTTGAGCAAAGGGATATTGCTGTTAAACAAGGGGCAGATGGTGCTGTTATTCTAAAATTTGATAAAGAACTTTATATTCCAGATGCAGATATTAATTTTAAGGAAAATTACAAAAAAGCATATGATAAAATCCTTAAATGCTTTGATTTCAAAAAAGGAGATATATTGATTATATGCTTTGCAGGCTCATCAGGAAATGCAGAGAACGGCGCTCTGGCAGTTGCTTTAAGCATGAGTAAAGAATTAAATGATTTAATAAGAATTAGTATGACTTGCTGAAGTAAATTTTGTATTTGGCCTTTTTGTTGCATTTAATGCATTTTCCAGCTTCTTTATTAGATTCAATGCATCTTGAGGTTGCGCCATCTGATTCAAATTTGATTAAGTCCTCGCATTCTTTTTCTCCGCAGAAAAAAGCCTTTGGTATTTTCTTTGCTTTTATTGCCTTTAAAAAATCTTTCCAGTTATTAACCTCAACAATATTTTTATTGAGGAAACTTTTTGCTTTTGTGAAAAGGTTTTTCTGGATTTTATCAAGGGTTTGTTTAATTTTTTTATTTAATTTTTTTATTTTAACAGAATTTTTTTCTCCTGTATCCCTTCTTACCAGAACAACCTGGTTTTTCTCTAAATCCCTTGGACCGAGCTCTATCCTCAATGGGACTCCTTTTAGCTCCCATTCATGAAATTTCCATCCAGGGGAGTATTCCTCTCTCTTGTCTATTTCAATATTATAATCCTTTAATTTATTTTTTATTTCCTCTGCTTTTTTCAGTATTTTTTCTTTTGATTTGTCAAAAAGGATTGGAACTATGACTGCATGGATTGGGGCTATTTTTGGTGGTATTATCAAGCCATTATCATCCCCATGAACCATTATTATTGCCCCTATCATTCTTGTGCTTATTCCCCAGGAAGTCTGCCATGGTATATGATATTTTTCATCCTTTCCCAGGAATTTTATCTTAAATGCTTTTGCAAAATTCTGCCCAAGCATATGTGATGTGCCCATCTGCAATGCCTTGCCATCCGGCATAAATGCCTCAAGAGCCATTGTATAAACAGCTCCTGCAAATTTCTCTTTTTCTGTTTTTTTGCCAGTAAGAACAGGGATTGCAAGATAATTTTCCATTAAATCCTTATACATGCTAAGAATATCCATTACTTCTTTATCTGCTTCTTTTTCTGTTGCATGAACAGTGTGGCCTTCCTGCCATAAAAACTCCCTTGTTCTAAGAAAAGGCTTTGGATACTTGAATTCCCATCTTACAATATTGCACCACTGGTTTATTAATAAAGGCAGGTCTCTCCAGGATCTCACCCATTTTGCATATGACTCATTTATTATTGTTTCAGATGTAGGCCTTATAGCAAGCCTTTCTTTCATCTTTGTATTGCCAGCATGTGTTACCCAGGCCACTTCTGGTGCAAAGCCCTTGACATGCTCTTTTTCTTTTATTAGAAGATGCTCAGGTATAAATAAAGGAAAGTATGCGTTCTTGTGGCCTGTTTTCTTTAGCATGCTGTCAAAGATTTTCTGTATATTTTCCCAGATAGCATATGAATTGGGCCTCAAAACCATGCAGCCAGAAACAGAGCTATAGTCAGCAAGCTCTGCTTTTTGCACAACCTGCGTGTACCACTCACTTAAATTATCGTTTTTCTTTACATTTAGTCCTAGTGTTTGCTTTTTGGCCATATTTAATCTGATTTTATCCTTTATTTAAAATCTTTTTGTTTTAGTTTGATTAAAGGCTTTCATTAACAAATAAGTGATTTTAATAAATTTTAAATATCTTGCTTATATTCCTAGATACACGCGGGAGTGGCAGAGTGGCCAAATGCGCAAGGTTCAGAGCCTTGTCTCTTAGTGGGTACGCGTGTTCGAATCACGTCTCCCGCATAAAAACCAAAGAATTATTCAACAATCTCTGACTCTGCTTCAGATTTTAATATTATGCCCTCAACATCCACTTTCTTTTTTATGATATTCTTCTTAATCCTCAAATAGATGATGTATGTAATAATAAGGCTTAAAAACATCATTGACGGATAAGACCACCAGATTCCCACTGCCTTTAAATTAAAAACAAAAGCAAGCACATAAGCACCCCCTATCCTTAATATAAAATGGTTGATAATGCTCACAGCCATTGAAATATCTGTACGCTTTATTCCCCTGAAGAACCCTATGAAAACATGCCTTCCAAAGCCGAGGATTATAAATGGAGAAATAATCCTTAAAAACATGGTTCCAAGATAAATAACTTCTGCATCAACTGTAAAAGCACTTATTATTTGTCTTGAAAACATAAAGGTAAAAACACTGATAACAATTATTATCTTAAATCCTAATTTTGCAGATTCTTTCAATGAAATAAATGCTCTCTTGAGATTCCCAGCACCAAAATTCTGGGCAACTATTGTTGATATTGAAACAGATATTGCTAATGAGGGAATCATGAAAAAACTGAATAATCTCGTGACAATTCCAAAAGCAGCTAATGTTGCAGTTCCCAAAGCACCAACTATGTAAGTAATCATAAAGGACCCTATAGCTATTGATCCCATTTCAAAAGTGGTTGGGATTCCAAGCTTAAGAATATCCTTTATTACCTTTATTTTTGGCTTTAGGAAATCAAGTTCAAATCTTATTCCATAAGTTCCTTTGATTAAATGATAGAGTGCAATTAAGCTTATGATTGCTCTTGAGATTACAGTGGCTAAGGCTGCTCCAAAAACACCCATCTTTGGAAAAGGCCCTAATCCAAAAATAAGTATTGGGTCAAGGATCACATTAATTAATACTGAGATAAAAACAAATTTCATTGGTGTTTTTGTGTTTCCCAGTGCCCTTAATGCTGCCTCAAAAACATAATAAAGAACCATAAATGAAAAGCCTATAAATATTGTTCTCATGTAAACAACTGCGCTTTCAAAAACAGCCTGTTCAGAACTTAACAGTGAAACAATCTTGGGAGTAAATAAAAAGCCAATAAAAGACACTGCAACTGCAGCTAAAAAAAGCAGAACAAAAGTCTGCGAGGTTATAAGGTTAATCTGTTTTTTGTCTTTTTCCTTTTTTGTCTTAAATGCCTTTCCTGCTGCATGCGCTATAAGTATAGAGCCGCCAACACCAATTCCCATTGCAATAGCTATCATAACAAAAACAAGGGGAAAACTGATTGTCACTGCTGCAATTGCATAGCTTCCAAGCCTGCCAACCCAGAATGTGTCTGTTATGTTATAAGTTGCCTGGAGAAGGTTTGAAATCATCATAGGCCAGGAAAGCCTCAAAATTACTTTCTTTAAGTCGCCTTTAATAATGTTTTTTGTCTCGTGCATCAAAAAAAGGGAAAATATCTAACTTAAATAACTTTTGGGAAAAAGAAAGTCTTTTATATTTAGAATTTTTAGTTTACTTTATGCATGATAAAAATAAGGCACATTATGTTGTTGTAACAGGGATAATCATAAAAGATAATAAATTTCTAATCACAAAAAGATCACCAACAGAAAAAGCATTTCCAAACCAGTGGACAGTTCCAGGCGGTAAATTAGAACTTAATGATTATATAAAAAGACCAAAAGATACTTCCTCACATTGGTATAATATATTTGAAAACCTGCTTAAGAGAGAAGTAATGGAAGAGACTGGGCTAAAAATAAAAAATATTAGGTATTTAACAAGCCTTGCTTATGTTCGTTCTGACATGATTCCAACACTTATTGTAAGCCTTTATGCAGACTATCTTGATGGAAAAGTCAAGCTTTGTCCTGCACTGACAGAATATGCCTGGGTAACTTTTAAACAAGCAAAAAAGTATAAGTTAATTGCAGGGATATATGAAGAGCTGGAGATGCTTGACAAGGTCATAAAAGGAAAAGAAGCTGGTGAATGGAATAAAAATTTTTGATTACCTTTTCATTACCTCAGATGCTTATCACAATTGAATTCTTCAACAAAAACATCATTATCCTTAATATTAAATACAGAGACAGATGTGTTGTTAAAGAAATTTCTGCTGATGTCTTCAAGCGGTTTTTTCAATAATTTCTTAAAAAATAATTTGTTTATTGTAGCATGGGCAACAATTACTGAATCTTTTTTTGTTTTAATTATTTTATTAAGAATTCTTAAAGCCCTTACCTCTGTTTCTGCATAGCTTTCTCCTTTGGGAATCTTATAGTTAAACTTGTCTTTTTCCCTTGCTTCCCATATTTCCTTGTATTTTTCCTGTATTCCCTGATCTGTTAATCCCTCTAATATGCCAAAATCCAGTTCCTTAAGGTCATTATCAACAATAATTTCTGCTTTTGGATGAAATTTCTTAATCTCTTTGGCAGTTTCCAGTGTTCTTTTTAGCGGGCTTGTAAATATTAATTTAATTTTATGGTCTTTTAATCTTAAGGCCAACTTTCTTGCCTGCTCTTTTCCTTCTTTAGATAAATCAGTATCTTTAATGCCCTGAAACCTAGTTGGATTTTCTTTATTCCAGCTTGTTTGTGCATGCCTTGTTATTATAAGCTTCATAGAATGAAAAAATAAGGGATATTATTTAAATATTGCTACTAAAAAAATTTCCATTTTCGTTGGTCAAAATAACCATTTTCCCTTGCATAATCTGTTATTTTTTCAAATGCTTGTTTTATTTTTGGAAATTCCTTGAAATATATTTCTTTTTCAGCTCTTAAAAATTCTTCAGTCCAGCCTTTCCAGTCTTTTTTATAGTCTAATTCATGAATTTGTGCATCAAGTTTGTCAATTGCCTGGGCAAATTTAGCTTCTTTTGTTTTATTTTCCTCAAACTCATTAACTAAATTCACAAATTTTGTTTTTAATTCCCTGGGAATTTCATGTTTTAACTTATTTAATGCCTTTAGTTCTTTTTCCCTTTGGTTTTTTCTTTCTTCTTCTTTATGCAGGGGTGTGTCTCCTGCCTCAATCTCTATAACATCATGATACATCAATAATTCATATACTTTTAGCCTATCAAGTTTAATATCTGTAATATTTAAGAAATAATCAGCTAAAATCAAACAGCTCCAGCTATGCTCTGCAGAGCTTTCTTTCCTGTTTTCAACAGAGTTGGCCCTGTAAACCTTTTTAAGGCCATATAGTTTTCTTAATTTTATGATTTCTTCCATTTTCATTAATGTAAATATCTTATAAGAACATATCATCACCCAACATATAAAAATTTTGCTAATAATATATTAAATCTTTCAGAAATGCTGAAATAATTCCGGCAATCCTTTGCTATAATTTATCACTTGCAACACTTGGTGACTACTTTTTCTTGTTTTTGTAGTCATCTAACTTCTTCTTTAGATTCTTGTATTCTTTCATGTATAAACTTATTGTAGGTTTTAAGTTTTTGTTTAGTTCATATGCTTTTAGTGTGCTATAATATTCTGCCCTGTTCTTGAAATCTATATTAATTGGTGGCAAGCCATGCTTGATCAATATATTATTTAGGAGAATTCTTCCAACTCTTCCATTTCCATCTTTGAAAGGATGAATATTCTCAAATTGGTTATGAGCTACTGCACCAAGAACCAAAGCTGGGTATTTTGTCTTATTTTTATCATACCAATTAATAAGCTCTTTTAATAAGTGATTTATTCTTGATTGAGATGCTCCTTCATGCACAACATTTCCTTTGCTGTCCATCACAACTACTTCTTCACCTCTCTTTCTTAGCTTTCCTGCAAAAGGCTTTGAGTTTTTGAAAACTATCTTATGTATTTTTTTAATAAGAGCTATTGATATATGCTCTTTTGTTCCTCTTATAAATCGTATTGCCTCATCAACGCCATACGCTTCTGCAATATCCTCTTTTGACTTTTCGGGCCATTTGTCTTTTTCCAAGAGGTCATTTACTTCTTTTTGGTTTAATCTGCTTCCTTCTATTGCGTTTGTATTATATGTAAATATTTCTGAGAAAGACTGCCAGTCTTTTTCTGAGAGATGGGATATTTTGAGAGGAATTTCAGCCTCTAATGCTTTAATTTCTTCTATCTCTTCTTTAGAGAGCTCAAAATGCAAGGGGTCTTTGATAATATTGTACTTGTGTATTTCTTCTAAAATAAGCTTTTCTGCAATTTGTTTTCTTTCATTTAGTTTTTCTTTTGTCAAATCCTGTCCTAAGTATTTCCTGAATTTATGGACTTTTTGGCCTTCCCTGTATGAATGAGCAAGATAATACTTTATTCTCTTTCCATTCTTTCTTTTTTCTATGTGCATTATAGTATAATAGGTGACTACATATTTAAATGTTTTGGTAATAGGTGACTACATTTGGATTATTTTGTGGTCACCTTAACATTTGCTATCTGTAAGAATTCCGATAATTCTTTGTAAATCTTTATTAATAGTTTAATAGCTTTCTAGTTTATGAGAATAAAGGATATTGCTAAGGAGAATCGGCCAAGAAAAATTACTGAAATTTCCAACCTTCAGTTCTAAATAATTCAATTACATTTATACAATCAATGTCATAATCTTTACACACAAAAGGAATCTTCTCCTTACTTCCTTTCAACCTTTCTTCAGTTACAATAATTCTTTTTTTAATTGTTTTTATTAAAGTCTTTTGTGGATCCTTTTCTAAAGAAACAGCTAATGCTATTACAAATGGGTCTGCCTGAGGACCATCCTTATCTGGCTTAGCTAATGATGGATATTTTTTAAGAATTTCTTGAACAATTTGAACTTGTAATTCATCTAACTCTCTGAATAGCTTTTTTTGTTTTTTAGCCCATTCTTTCAGTGATTCATCTTTAATTTCTTTTAGAACTTCTTTTGGAGAAAGCAACAATTCATTAGCGATTAGTTTTTCAAGATTTTTCCAAATACCTGGAAAAACATCAACAGGATATCTATAATTCAAATCAATTAAGGAACTTGTATCAATAACATAATAATTTCTATCACTCATTTTATAGCCTGGCTCATTACTTTTTCTAGATTCTGAGATTTTATTGATAAATAGTCTAAAGCGTCGCTGCGAGTTATAAATCCCTCATTTACATTTTTAGAAACTAAAGAAACAAACATTTGTCCTTTTTCACTTATACATTTCTTATCCGCACTGACTCCGCCTCCACCTTTTTTCTTTTTCTCTTTTTTCGTAGGTATTTGAGTAGGATCATATCGCTTCAGTACTAACTCGTATTGAGATTTTGTTATATAATTGAATTTGGACATATTGTAAAGAAGCATAGCTTTACTTATCTTGAGTTTTCTGGACAATCTGTTTAATGTTTGGGTCTCTATTAAATCCTCTTTATTTCTTTCAAAGGTAGTTTTAGCTACATCTTCTGGTAGTAGTATTGCTGAAGCAAATTCATTACACCATTTCTCAACTTTGTTAACCTCTCTTTGAAATAAGGCATTATCTGGCATACTAACTCCAGATTTATTTAGAAGCACATGTCCAAATTCATGTAACAAAGTAAATACTTGCGCTTCAGGTAAATCCTTAGAATTTACAACTATAACGGGAGGGACTTCTTCAACTAGAGTAAACCCCCTTGCATCTTCTATAGGCATTGATATTTTAAAAACAACAATATTTCTATCTTCCAATATGTTTCTGAAGTAATTAAGTGCGTCATAAGGAGATTTCCATTTTTTTCTAGTTTCCTCATTAATTTTAAATATTTCTAGATACTTCTCTGCAATTAAATTTGGATTATCAGATAAATTGACTGATGGTATTCCTGTCTCCATTTCTGTTTTAAGATTCTCTGAAAGCTCTTTACTGACTCTCTGAAGCCTTCTCGCTTTTCTAATTGCTAATATTGTCTTATTATTGAATTTACCTATCTTATCTGGAATCATTCGATAATCCCTTGGTAATGGCTTCTCTTCAGGAGGTTTAGATAAAAAAAATGCAGCTAAAGGTCTTTTAAGAATTTGAGAAAGGCTCTCTAATTGCCTCAATGTAGGTTTCTTGGTTCCACTTAACCAATCATTTAATGTATCAATATTTACTTTTATTTTATTAGCTATTTGATTCTCAGGCAGACCCGAATTCTTTATTGCCCATTTCAGAACATCTGGTTGAACTTGAATTTTGAGTGATTTACCTCTAACCATTTTTAACCTGCTTTTTACATTAGAACCGATTTATATAAATATTTCTCTTTTTTAATTTTAAGGGTAGTGAGCCTGTGGGGATTTGAACCCCAATGAACCGGTCCGAAGCCGGTTGCACTCTTTGGCCAGGCCAATCTTTTCTGGCACAGGTATCCAGGTTATGCTACAGGCCCATGGTT
>JAHJQG010000063.1 GCA_018819345.1 Nanobdellota archaeon | reverse complement strand
AGGCCACACATTGGTAATACCAAAAAAGCATTATAAAAATTTATTTGACATGCCAGAAGAGGAATTAAATGATTATCTTATGGTTATCCAGAGGGTTTCAAAAGCTATAATAAAAGGAGTAAATGCAGACGGCATTAATATTAATATGAGCAACGAATCAGCAGCAGGGCAGGTTGTTATGCATACTCATTTCCATTTAATACCAAGGTTTAAGGATGATGGTTTGAAGCTTTGGCCTCAGGGCAAATATGCTGAAGGAGAGGCAGAAGAAATTAAAGATAAAATCACAAACTGCTTAGAATCATCAGATTAATTAAGATGTGAAATCATGGGATGCAAAAAGAAAAAGAAAAAATAATTGTTGGCTATCAAGGGAAATACTTAAAAAGAAAGAGCAAACTCCAATTAATATGCCGCTGTAGCTCAGCCTGGTTAGAGCGCTACGCTCATATGTATTGAGCGATGAGGGCTTGCCCAATGATTAACTCATCTAACTGAGGTACGTAGAGGTCACGGGCTCAAATCCCGCCAGCGGCACCTTTTTCTTAATTACCCAAACTAACTCTGGAACTTTAATAAAAATTTAATTATATAATATAACATAGAAAAATTTATATATAAGTATCATACAAGGTATGATAAAGTAATATAAAGTAAGAAAGAGAGGTAATTAGGATGTGTATAAAAGAAAAGATAAAAGAAACATGTGTAAAAGAAAATATAGGAAACATGGACGACAAGATAAAAAAAATTATGAAAAGATATGAATTTGTAACTATGATAAATGAGAATGATGGTAGAACATTCGTAGGAGTTTATGATGATAAAGACCTTTATTATGATCCACCAAAAAAAATTTTTGAGTTTAAGATTGATGGTAATTACTTCCCACTTGAACCTGACCAACTGAAAGAAATAGAAGGGAAATATTTAATTATAATATAAAACCATGAACGCCGGGCCCAGGATTTGAACCTGGATGCCCTTGCGGACACCCGCTTTCTTTTGCTTAATTCGAGGCGGGCGCGTTAAGCCAGATTCCGCCAACCCGGCACATAACTTTTATCTGAAATCTGGGGCTAAAATTCCTATTGCTGTGATTATTATTCCTATCACCAGCATATAAAGAGGAAGCCTCTCTATAACACTAACTGTACCTGCCATTTCATAAGATGCTTCTATTAAATCCTCATCAGCAGGCATTTCAGACACTATCATTCCTGTGATATCTGATGATGAATTAATCCCTAAGTTGGATAAGATAACTGCTTTTGTAATTCCCAAGAGGCCTGAGCATAAAATCAGGAATATTCCTATTGTTAATATGCTTTTGTTCATTTTGGTATTAATTAATCTTAATTATATTTAAATTCTTTTATTATGCTAAATACAAAGATTTATAAATAAAGACACTACTTTTTAGTAGTATGCGAAAAAAATTAGATTATAGGAACTTAATTCCTATTGGTGACAGAATAAATATATCCCCTCGAAAACTAGAAGATATTTTATTTTACTTACTAGAACATCCAAGTAGGCAAATTGTTTTACAAAGGACATTAGGCTTACCTACGTCCGTTATGAGGTTAATCAGAAAAGAGCTTAGGGATTTATTAATTGTAGAAAGAGATAATTATTCCTTAAACAAACAATATTCAGCACTCGTTGATGATCTCTATTCCAAGAGAAACAAAAAGGATGAATTTATCGTTGAAGAGTTAACAAAGTGCCAAGCAAAGTTAGAACAAATTGAGAATGGTCGGAGACGTTCTAAGAGAGGAATTGATCAGTTTAGAGCGTTATCACATACTGTTACTGATAAGATATCTTTTCTGTATAAAAAAGGAGAACTCGAAGGAAGAAGATTAATGTTTATGGGGGATAATGATTTAGCTTCAATAGTGGCAGCTTTTACTTCTTTACCAGAATCTATTACTGTTTTTGATGTCGATCAAGAATTATTGAGTCTAATAAATCAACTTAGTGAAGATTATAGCTTAAATATTGAATGTGTGGAATATGATGCAAGAAAGAAAATTCCAGAGAGATTTGATTCAAGATATCATGTTTGTGTTACTGATCCTCCTTATACTTTGGAAGGAATAAATCTATTTGTTTCTAGGTGTATCCAAGGAAATGGAAGAAAAAATGGAGCTATCTTCATTAACTATGGATATAGTATGCGATCTCGTGAAAGGGCCTTACCCATTCAGGATACTTTAACAAAGATGGGCCTATTAATAGAAGAGATTATACCAGAATTCGGAAGATATTATTCTGCACAATCAATTGGCTGTCAATCATCTCTTTATATTTGTAAAATGACACCAAAAACAAAACCTTTAATCAGGGGGGAATACAAAGGCGAGAACATTTATACAAAATCAATTCAAAATGAATGAACAATATATTCTAGGAATAAATGGGTGGGATATTAGGAGTCACGATACTTCGGCAGCTCTAATAAAAAGCAGTACAAGTGGAATTGAAATAATTGCTGCTGCTGAGGAAGAAAGATTTATTAGAAAAAAACATGCTTATGACACTTTGCCTTACAAAGCAGTTGAATTCTGTTTAGAACAAGGTAAAATTTCTTTGGAAGATATTTCTACAGTAGCTCTTTCATGGAACATGCCAAAATTATATAGAGATAGAAATCTCCCATTTAAATTTGAAAAAAATTATTTTTTAAGTAAATTATTTAATAAGCGCTTAAGGAAATTTCCAAAATTAGAATTTATCGACCATCATTTGTGTCATGCATTAAGTGCATTTAGTCCATCTGGATTTGACTCGGCAGCCGTATTGGTTGTTGATGGCCAAGGTGAATATGAGTCGACTTCCTTATGGAAAGCTGATGGAAATAATTTAGAACAGATAGCTGTTTCTGGAATTGACGCCTCTCTTGGCTATTTTTATGAATCTTTAACTGAGTTTGTTGGATTTAGAAGTGATCAAGCTGGTAAAACAATGGGTTTAGCTCCTTACGGAAATAAGCAGAAATTTCTTGAAGCACTAGATAGATTTTTTCTGTTTGAAGGACCAATAATAAGAATAAATTCTGATAGTGACGTTGTTTTAGGGAAACCCATGAAAGATTATTTGCCAATAGACGAACAAGAGCAGGTTAGAGAATTTTGGTTTCAGAAATTTAATGAAATTACTGGTTTAAGTCCTAATGATTCCAGCAGGAAATACTCATTCAGAACATTTCCAGAAAATTATTTGGATTTAGCTGCCTCTGGACAAGAGATGTTGGAGAAGATTATTGTTCGCCTAGCCAGAAGCATCCATCAAGAAACTGGTCACAACAACCTTTGCCTTTCTGGAGGCGTAGCTTTAAATTGTGTTGCTAATGGTCGCATTGTTAATAACATTGGTCTTAATATATATGTTCAACCAGCAGCAAATGATGCTGGCACAGCAATTGGTGCAGCTTTGGAAGTCGCAAGAGCAGGAGGCTATTCCATTACTAATATTAAAATGTCGCCTTATTTGGGAAAGGAGTATTCTAACCAAGAGATATTAGAAACTCTTAGATCATCAGGGATAAAATTTAGGGAGAGAGAGGATATGCTATCATTGATAGGAGAGCTAATCTCCAAGAGGAAAGTTCTAGGATTGTTCCAAGGTAGATTTGAATTTGGACCAAGAGCCTTAGGAAATAGGTCTTTTATAGCAGATCCAAGAACAGTTGAGGTGTGGGATTATATTAACAAAGAAATAAAAGGAAGAGAAGAAGGGCGACCTTTAGCTGCAACAATTCTTGATTCTGATACACCTATTTTCTTTGGAAAAAGTGTTTCAGGTCCACACATGACTATTACATATAGGTTGATTAATGATACCTTGAAGGCAGTAAAACACGTCGACAGTTCAACTCGACCACAAATATTAGTATATGAGGATAATCCTTTATTTTATCAGCAAATAGCTAAGACAGGAGAAGAGATAGGAGTGAACGCCTTAATTAATACATCACTTAATTTTCAAAAGCCAATGATAAATACCCCTTTAGAAGCATTAGACTTATTTCGAAAAACAAAAGTTGATGCTATAATATTTAACAATACATTTATAGCATACAGAGGTTGAAAATGGAAACACAGAAAAGAGAAGTAACCCCTTCGGTACGAAAACTTAACCAGCATTTCCTTACTGATGAAATGGTCTTAGATGATATTGTACTGAACTCAAATATTGAAAGTGATGATATTGTTTTGGAAATAGGTCCGGGCAAAGGAGATCTAACAAGGAAACTGGCAGAAGTTGCTAGGAAAGTCATCGCGGTAGAATATGATAAAAGATTATCACAGTATCTTGATAAATTAATGGAGCAATACCCAAATGTAGAAATAATTTATGGAGATGCCTTAAAAATTAAATTTCCAAAAATAGACAGAATTGTTTCAAATATCCCTTTTAATATAACTGAACCACTCATCTCTCGCTTGTTTTCAGAGAGATTTAGGACAGCTACGCTTCTGGTTGGAGAGACATATGGGAAACAAGTAGCCAAAGGACATTCAGTTTCAAGGATAGGATTGTTGACTAGGGCCTATTTTAAGGTAGATTATGTTAAAGATATTCCAAGCACTTGTTTTGATCCTGAACCCGCAACCAATGGATCAGTTATTGAATTATACCCATTAAAGAAACAAAATCTTGAACAAAATTTCAGAGAATATATTATAAGATGTATTTGGGATCAGAGAACGCGACCATTAAGTGATGCTCTTCCGGCAGCCATCTTCCAGTATATTAGTGCAAATGGTGGCAAAAACACCACTCCTAACGACTTCCTAAAACAAATACAAAGAAACTACCATCATCCTTTAACTATAAGAGTTGATAAATTAACTAATCCTGAGTTTTTGGACCTGTATGATTCTTTAAGAGGAATTAACTTAAAGAAAGCTTTTGGAGGCTATAAACCGAGAGGTGGCGCAAAAAATTGGAGGATTGACTATGCCAAATACCTCTAAACAATTTAACATTACTATTTTAGCTCCCCACATAGATGACGAAGTAATTGGTGTAGGGGGAAGTATTGCAAAACATACTGATTTAGGAAATAAAGTAAATGTCATTTATGTAAGTTCTGGTAGAAACGAACAAGAAATAAAGGTTAGGGAGAATGAAGCAGAAAGAGTTTGCCAGTATCTAAAGATTAATAACTTCTCATTTCTTAGAGAAAGTATATCTAGTCCAAATGAGAGTTCCCTAGAAAGAATAGTAACACTATTAAGGAGATATGGAACTGATTTTCTTTATGCTCCTCATAGAGAAGATGGTGACATAGAGCATGTTAGAATATATGATTTAGCTATTAGATCTCTTTGGCTAGCCAACAATAATGAAAACTACTATCCCCATATTCCCGAAAAGTGCTATATAAAAGGAATATTATTATATGAAGTACACCGACCTATTGGAGAAGTTCATTACTTAGAAGATATTTCTTCTTATGCAGAAATAAAAAAAGAAGCTATTAGAATGTATACTTCTCAAATAGCAAGGGTGAGATATGATGAGAGTTCCTTAGCTTTAAATAGGTTTAGGGGGCTATCATCTGAGACCAGCCAGTCTGCCGAGGCCTTTCAATTATTAGGCTTTTGCAATATGTTTAATCTTTTTGGAGGCAAATCTCGATGGATCTATCGATAATCATTCCGGTTCATAATGATTTGCGAATAGAAAGATGCGTTAAAAGCATCGATGAGGAAGTAGAAGTTATTGCTGCTCTTAATCGTCCAACTAAAGAAGTCTCCGATTTAGTAACCAAACTAGGGTTAATTACCTGTGAAGTAGGGAAAAATAATTTAGGTATGGCATATAATACTGGTTTAGCTACAGTTTCTAATGATTTAGCTCTTTTTATGGATAGTGACTGTGTCTTTGAATCAGGTGCTATCAGGAGTTTATACAGTGAATTCAAGATAGACCCGACTCTTATGCTAGCTAGGGGCCGTGTCATCTTTCAATCCAATTCCCTAGAGACAGAATTAACCAGAAGAGCAAGATTAGTCAATACAACTAATGTACCATACGCATTCATCCCACCATTGATGTTAAAAAAACAGGTTTTTGAGAAGATAAATGACGGATACTCTTTTGCTGAAGATGTAGTTTGGTGCGTTGATTATGAATTTGAACTGAGGAGGAGAAAAGCAGGTATTCCTCTCAAAATAGTTCCCGATGCTAGAATATACCACGATCCTTTGTCTATTAAATCTGATCTCAAAAGTGCATTTATGTATGGGACAGGAAAAAGGATTAGGCACGAGCGAACAGGCGAAAAAGTAGATTTAATTGGTGTTATAAAAGATCCAATACTAAAAGGAGTAAAGGAAGAAGGTTTAGTTGTTGGTTTTTATTTGACTATTTGGAAAACCGTCTTGTATACAGGATATTACACTCAAAAGTATTTTGATGTCCAAAGAAAACTGGGCAATAGAAAGTAAAAATGGAAATCCACGATTTAGTAGATTTTAGGTATGAAAACTCGGTTGTTATAGTAACAACCGATGACACAGTTGTTGAACACGACTTTTTTCCTAATAGGAAATGCTCTTTCTATCTAAATTTTCGAAAGTTCCCTATTCAAAACCAAGGTGTTATTAAACAGTTTAGAGATGGATTCAGACAAGACTTCTATTTAGAAAATATTATTAATGAACTTTTGCCCCAACAATTTCAATCTTCTACTGCCTCTTGGGCTTATAATTTATTTTTGACTGCACTTGGAATTGCAAGGGCAGAAACTTTGGGTGCAAAAGAAGTATATATTCCTAATTCTTTCTTTACAGGCATAGTTCAATCAGAGTTCTACAAAAAGCTAAATACATTAATCGATGAAGGGACAAATAAACATACTCAGATAGAGATAAAGCCTTCTCTTTCCAAAGGAATAGCAAAGCCCTCTCATTTAGTTTCTCAGCTTGAAAATAAGAGTTTAATCCTTGCCTCGGGAGGAACCGATAATACAGTAGCAGCAACAATTGAAAAGAAGCTAGGCAGATCGATTGGTTTACTTCAAGTAATTTATCAACAAGCCGCAAGGCATCAAGAAAGATGGTGTATCGACAGGCTAAAAGAAGACCTAGACGCGATAGAATTAAAAAGAATAGAATTTGATGTGTTAAAACATTATGGGGGGTCAGCTTTATTGAGAGATGACATACAATTAAAAGAAGGGAATCTTGAATTAGAGTATGTTCCTTTTAGAAATAGCATCTTTATAACTTTGGGCTTAATACTGGCTTCTTCTAAAGATTACTCTTCGATAGTTCTGGGCGCTCATCCGGATGATACTATGGCCCCTGACGGAACCAGGAGTTATATCCAAGCATTTAATGATGTCCTTAAAGCATTTATTTTTGACACACCGGAGATAAGAGCTCCCTTACTTAATTTTGGAGGAAAGCCAGAGTTAATTGAGCTAGGAATAGATTTAGGAGTTAATTTTAAGCACACTTGGTCTTGCCATACTTATGTCCCCAAAACAGATGTAGGTTATAATGCAAAAGCATGCGGAACTTGCGGTAATTGTATAACAAGATATTCAGCATTCAAGAAACTCGGTCTAGAGGATCCAGTAGGTTATATAGAAGAGCCTAAATTACGAACTAAATGGGCAGGCAAGCAAGAAGATTACGACAATTTAAGAAAAATACTTCTTTTGAGCAACTCATAATTTTTGTGCCACAATCAAAAATCTTTCGGAATTGGTCTTTATCCCTTTATTGGTTTTACATTTTTTTTCTAGTTTTTTTAATATCTTTTGATCTTTATAATGATTGAATTTTGGTATGATTGGGGTGTGTTCTAATAAAAAAGTAATATCCTTAATGTCTTTATAATATTCTATAGCATTGTAATGATCTTTCCTGATAATTTTAAAACCAACATCTTCAAGTTCTTGAATATATCTTCTAATCAAGTTTCCAGATTTTTTTCCAAAGGATTGTCCTCTTCCGAAAAGTTTCTTTATGTTTTTTTTATCACCTTCTCCAACTTGTTGAGTTATAAATAGGCCTCCTTTTTTAAGTACCCGTGTGACTTCCTTCGAACTAAAAGGAGCATGTCTAGCAGTGATAATATCAAAAAAATTATTATTGAAAGAAAGTTTTTTTGAGTCTGCTACTCTAAACTCAATATTTTTTCTTCCGGATTTTACCAGGTTTTCATTAGATTTATTTACCATCTCTAAGGAATTGTCTATCCCAACAATTTTTTTACAGAAGTAAGATATCTGTAAAATCTTCTCTCCACCACCAGTCCCTATATCAAGAAGTATCTTGTCTTTATTTAGGAATTGCTTTACTACTCTTAGAAAATCCCATTTTTTACCTTTAATTATTTTTCTAGATTCAATTATAGAAAAGTCCCAACCGATGTTTTTACCAACTTCATCATAAAAATTTTTTTCTTGTTGCATCATAAATATAGGAAGGAGGGGTTATTTATAAAATTTTGTTTTGGACTCATCAAAAAGTCTGAGTAAATGCTTCCTTTAAATATTTAAGAGAAGTAACTCTCTTTTCCAAGACTTCAACATGGAACTCATTAGGTTTTTTAAGAAAATCACAGAGTGCCCATGTTGTTAATTTAACTGTTGCATAAACGATTGCTAAAGGAATACTTTCTTCTTCCAAGATATTAATGCCCTTTTTATTCTTATAAGCAGAAATTATCACTTGTAGTTTCTTTTCCGAAAGTTTAGAATCTAAGATACAATTATATGCTACTAATGTACCAACATCGTTAATAAAGAAATCATGACTTGCATATTCAAAATCCAATAACCCTACGATTTCTCCCTCTTTAAATAGAAAATGGCCTTTATGGAGATCGCCATGTACAATTCCTTTTGGAAGATTTTTTGAAAAGTCCTCCTTTATTTTTGATTGTTCCTTTAAGTAACTTACTAATGACAAGGATTTGTTATCTCTTGATTCTTTAGCTAGACTTTCACATAAGTCCAACAACCCCTCAAGAGAGTTAGGATATTTGACAAGGTTGGAATTGTATTTTGAACTAACAAGATGAAATTGTGCGACTATATCACCCATTGACATTAAATCAGTGAAGCTCAATTTTGCTTTTCTTTGACCATCAATATAAATAAATAACATTCCGTACCCTGAGCCGTATTGAACAATTTCATTATCATCTTTATCTGCTATTACTTCGCGACAAGGAAAACCATTCTTTCTTAAATAGTGAAGTATATCTGCATAAAAAACCAAATCTTTGTACTTCTTTGATGTAAATAACTTGAACAAATATTTTCCTTTTGAAGTTTCTATAATTATATTATTGTTAATCGTGTGTTTATCCCACACTTTAAAGTATTTTTTTAAATAACCAACGTTGTATTGGCTAATAATATCATCCAAATGTTTTTTAGTTATCATGGTAACCGTTTGAACTACCTAATTTATAAGTTTTATTTTTCTGATTGTCTGAAAGTTAGAAAGATTTATTAATCTTCCCCTATTTTAAGTTCTAAAATGCTAATCACCAAAGAATTCACTTTTGATTCCGCCCATAAGTTAGATTGGGAGGAAGGAAAATGTAAATACCTACATGGACATACTTATAAGCTTCAGGTTACAGTAAAAGGGAAATTAAATGAACAGGGAATTGTAATTAATTTTACTGAATTGAAAGAGGTTGTTAAGCGAGGAGTAATAGAAAAGCTTGATCACAAATACCTGAATGAGATTATTAAGAATCCTACTGCTGAGAATATTGCTGTTTGGATTTGGAATAAGCTAAAAGGGAAACTTAATCTATACAAAATTAAACTTTGGGAAACGCCTACATGTTTTGTTACCTATCGAGGTGAATAAATGAAAGTAAATGAGATATTTTTAAGTATTCAAGGCGAAGGTATGGAATCAGGTTTGCCCACAATCTTTGTCAGAATGAGTGGCTGTAATCTTAGATGCTCTTGGTGTGACACCAAATACGCCTATTATGAAGGAAAGGAGATGGAACTATCCAAAATTTTAGAAAAATGCAAGAAATTCAATGTAAAAAGAGTTTGTATAACCGGCGGAGAACCTTTAATTCAAAAAGAAGAATGCATAAAATTAACAAAACAGTTATTAAAAGAAGAGTTCAATGTATCAATTGAAACCAATGGATCTATAAGTATTAGTAAAATACCTAAAAGAGCAATCATATCTCTTGATATAAAATGCCCATCGTCGAAAATGAATAAAGAAATATCATATGACAATCTTTATTTGATTAGGAGAATAGATCAAGTCAAATTTATAATAGGCAACAATCAAGATTATAACTTTGCTAAGAAAATAATTAACAAATTTAATTTAGATGATAGGACAAATGTAATATTTCAACCGGTTTACAATAAATTAACTAAATCACTTATTAGAAATATATTGAATGACAAGTTAAATGTAAGGCTTGGATTGCAACTACATAAATTTATTTGGGGTGCTAATCGAAGAGCTGTTTAAAATGAAAGATATTCAAAACTCTATCACTAAACATAAGTTAAAGATAGATACAGTTGGGGTAAAGAACCTAAAATATCCTTTGATGGTCTTGGATAAGAAGAATAAGCATCAGAAGACAGTAGCCGATGTAAATGTTTATGTTAATTTACCTGCTTCTTTTCGAGGTACCCACATGAGCCGGTTTATTGAAGTATTAAACAAATATCTTAAAAAAACATTAACAGTAGAAGTTCTAGATAACTTAATTTTTGATCTTAAGAAAGCACTTAATTCCGAAGCAGTTCATTTAGAAATTTCTTTTCCATATTTTATCAAGAAAACTTCCCCTGTTTCTAAGAAAAGTTCATTGTTGGATTATTCCTGTAAGATAATCCGTGTAGCTGAAGATCATACAGCAGAACATTTTACTGAAGTAATCGTTCCTATAACTACTTTATGTCCATGTAGCAAGGAAATCAGCAAAGTTGGAGCTCATAACCAGAGAAGTTTTGTTACTTTAAGAGTTAAGCTAAATAAATTTATCTGGATAGAAGATTTAATTAAACTTGTTGAGAAGGAAGCTAGCTGTGAAGTTTATCCTTTGCTAAAAAGAGAAGATGAAAAATTCGTAACAGAAAAAGCGTATTCTAATCCAAAGTTTGTTGAGGATGTTGTGAGAGGAATTGCTTCAAAGTTAAAGAAAAACAAAAGAGTTGCATGGTTTAGAGTTGAATGTGAAAATCATGAGAGTGTCCATAACCATAATGCTTATGCCTGTATTGAGAAAAATAATTGAGCCTACAGTTATACTTTGAATGGCTCCAAATCCAAAACAAATTTTTATTTTTGTTTTATTTAAAACACTGGAATCTGAATATCTTTATTACCCTTCTTTCCTTTGAATACTTTAAATCAAATTTACCCGTGATTTTGAAAAGTATTCTTTAGAAACTAAATCTCTTGTAGGGATTGCATTATTGTATGTTACCCTTTTTGTTGCCAAAAAAGATATATGCCCGGTTCGGGACTTTCGACCTGATTGCGAGCGAAGCGAGCGTGAGGGACTTCAATTGCAAGGCAATTGAATGTCGCTCTTTGCGTGCCAGCTGAGCGTAACCAGCTGTTCGAACCCGAGTCCCGGCCTCGAGAGGGCCGGATGATTGGCCGGACTACACCAACCGGGCATACGCCAGGGCTGGGACTTCCAACAACTGTTGCGAGCAAAGCGAGCACGGCGGGCTTGGATTTTTAATCCAATGTCCTCCATGCGTGCCAGCTTAGCAAGAAGCTGTTTTGAACCCAGACTCCCAAAAGGGACGAGATTTCCAGTCTCGCGCGGTACCGGATTGCGCCACCCTGGCAATTAAAAAGAAAATTATGTTTATTTATATAAGTTTTGAAAAAAAGAACTAGACATCTATCATCTCTATCTCAATATTCAGGCCTTCTGGGATAGGAACTCTCATAACAAGCCTTAATGCGCGCTCATCAACTGCTAAATCAATCAAGCGTTTGTGTATCCTCATCTCATATCTCTCCCATGATGCCTTTCCTTCGCCATCTGGACTCTTTCTTGTTGTTACCTTGAGTTTCTTTGTAGGCAGGGGTATTGGCCCCCTAACTTCAACTCCTGTTTTATCAGCAATATCTTTTATGTATTTGCATACATCATTAATCTTGTTAATGTCAATACTTGCTAACTTTATTCTTGCTTTCTGCATTTTAATATTCCCGGCTTGTTTACTTCATGATAAAACCCAGTTCACCATGGTATAAAAATAAAAAAGAGTTTATTTCTTGTTTAACTCCTTCTTGACTAAGTCAATGCACATTCCTGCTGCCACTGTTACTCCGCTATCTCTGACAGCAAACCTTGACATATGTGGAATGTCTTTTTGTTTCTCAATCACTACTGGCTGAACTGGTTTAACCTTTATGATTGCAGCATCTCCATTCTTTATGAAATCTGGATTCTCTGCAATTGTTTCTCCTGTTGCTGCATTTAATTTTTTCTCAATAGCTGTTATCTGGCAGGCAACCTGTGCTGTGTGTATGTGGAATACAGGTGTATATCCAACAGTCATAACACTTGGATGATTCAATACAACAATCTGTGCTGTGAATTCACTTGCAACTGTTGGCACATTATTAGTATGTCCAAGAACATCACCCCTGGCAATATCCTTCTTATCTATTCCCCTGACATTAAATCCAACGTTATCCCCTGGAATTGCCTGCTTAAGCTGCTCATGATGCATCTCTATTGATTTGACCTCACCACTAACACCTTTTCCTTCTCTTGCTGGAACAAATATAACCTTGTCACCAACCTTCATAATTCCAGTCTCTACCTTTCCAACTGGGACAACCCCTATTCCAGTTATGTTATAAACATCCTGTATTGGAAGCCTTAATGGAAGATTTGTTGGTTTCTCTGGTATAGTAAGCAAGTCTAATGATTCTAATAATGTTGGTCCCTTGTACCATGACATCTTGTCTGTCTTCTTGACTACATTGTCTCCTGGAAGAGAAGCAATTGGTACAAACTGAACCTTGCTTGGATCATATCCAACTGTCTTCAACAATGTTTCAACATCAGTTTTAACTTTTTTGAAAACATCTTCACTATAATCCTTCATGTCCATCTTATTTATAGCAACAATCATCTGCTGGACTCCAAGAGTCCTGCATAAGAAGACGTGCTCTTTTGTCTGTGCCATAATCCCATCATTAGCAGCAACAACAAGAACAGCTGAATCTGCCTGGCTTGCTCCTGTAATCATATTCTTAATAAAGTCTTTATGGCCAGGTGCATCAATTATTGTAAAATAATATTTATTAGTGTTAAACCTTTTATGAGCTAAGTCAATTGTTAACCCTCTTTCTCTTTCTTCCTTTAGGTTGTCCATTACAAAGGCAAATTCAAAGCCTGCTTTACCTAGTTCTTTTGCCTTCTCCTTCAGCTTTCTTAGCTCCTGCTCACTAATTGAGCCTGCGTCAAACAATAGCCTCCCAACTGTTGTTGATTTACCATGATCAACATGTCCTACAAAGACAAGGTTCATATGTTCTTTTTCTTTAGCCATAATAATCCCTCCATATATATTTTGAAAATATGAAAAAAGGGGTTTTTATTTAATATATAAAGGTTTCTATAACAACCCCTACTCCTCTATTTTAAGGCCTTTTCTCTGCCTTATCTGCTTTATTATCTTTTCCTGCAACTCATTTGGCAGCTTTTCAAATACCTGATCAACAAGGAAATGGTTGCCTCTTCCGCTAGTAGCAGACCTTAGGTCAGAGGTCATCCCAAACATCTCTCCAACTGGCAATTTGCCTTTAATAGTTACATGCTCTCCCTCCTGTTGCATATCAAGCAGCTGGCCCCTTTTATTAGCAATAAGCTTTGATATCTCACCCATGTAGTCTGCTGGTGCCTCAAACTGCAGTGTCTGCAAAGGCTCATAAATAAGAGGATTAGCAAGCATCATGGCTCCCCTTATACCTTCTCTTACAGCAGGATATACCTGTGCCGGGCCCCTGTGTATTGCATCCTCATGCAGTTTTACATCCATTATCATTACCTTTACATTAATGCATGGCTCTCTTGCTAATGGACCAGCAGACATAACATCCTCAAACATATCCATTATCATCTCAATAACCTCTCCTATGTGAACTATGCCCCTGCTCATATCTATTAACATATTACCCTTGTAAATATCCCTTACCTTTCTTGCAGTCTTACCATCCATTCCTAATTCCTGCAATTTGTCCCAAAGAGCCTTATCTTTTTTCTTAATTCTCATTTCAGGCAGCTCTTTTTTCCTCATTGTATCTACAATTTCCTTTGACAATGGCTCTACCTTAAAGTAAAATTTATTGTGTTTGTTAGGGCTTTTTCCCTCAACCTCTGAAGATGCTTTTGTGATTGCTTCCCTGTAAACAACAATTGGCGGGGATGTTTTCACATCAACACCTTTTTCTGTTTTTATCCTGTTTTCAATAACCTCAAGATGTAATTCACCCATTCCGTGCATAAGATGCTCTCCTGTCTCTTCATTAATATCAATCAGTATAGTTGGGTCTTCTTTGCTTACCCTTCTTAAGACCTCAATAAGCTTTGGAAGGTCTGATGCTTTTGTTGCCTCAATAGCCTTTGTAACAACTGGCTCAAATATATGGGTTATCTTCTCAAGGGGTTCTGTTGGCTCCAGAGTTATTGTTTCTCCAGGCATTGCCTTTACACCTGCAACACCAACTATATTGCCTGCAAGAGCCCTGTCAACTATCTCTCTTTTTGCTCCATTATAGATAAAAACCTGCTGTATCCTGAGATTTTTCTTCTCCCTGTTCAGGTAAACATTCATTCCCTTTGTTATTGTTCCTGAGAATATCCTTCCGCATGATAACTCTCCTGCCTGCGGGTCAACAACAATCTTTGTGATAACAAAAAACAATGGTCCTTTTGTATTGCATGATAAAAGTGATTTTCCATCCTCGCTTTCAGGGTCACCATGCCATATTTTCTTGATTCTATAGCCTTGTGCCTCTACTGGATTAGGAAGGTGATGAATAACTGCATCAAGAACAACCTCATGTAAAGGAGCTTTGTCAGCCAATGGTTTATGATCCTCTTTATCATAAGCATCAATTATATCCTTAAAGCTGATACCTTTCTTTTTCATATAATTTATAGACATTGCCCAGTTATGGAATGCAGAGCCAAAACAAACAGAGCCATCAATAACATTAACATTCCATTTATTCTTAAACTCCTTGTCTGCTATTTCATTTATCAGCTTGTTTACATGATTTATTATCTTCACAAATTTTTCCTGTATCTGCTCTGGTTTCAGCTGAAGTTCCTTTATAAGCCTGTCAACTTTATTTATGAATAAGATAGGCTTGACATTCTCTCTTAAAGCTTGTCTTAAGACTGTTTCTGTCTGTGGCATCACACCCTCTACAGCATCACAAAGCACAATAACCCCATCAACAGCCCTCATTGCCCTTGTGACATCCCCGCTAAAATCTATATGCCCTGGGGTATCAAGTAAATTGATAAGGTAATCCTTGCCTTCAACCTTATGCACCATTGATACAGCTGCTGTATCAATTGTTATCCCTCTTTCTTTTTCATCCTCATGAAAATCAAGAACACACTGTTTTCCTGCAAGCTCTTTTGACATCATTCCTGCTCCTGCAAGAAGATTATCACTCAAGGTAGTTTTTCCATGGTCAATATGAGCAACAATGCCAATATTTCTTATAAATTCTGGCTTGTCAGCAAGCCTCATAACCTTTTCAACCATTTTCTCTGCCATTTTTATTCCTCACTTACCATAATGAAATATTTCATCTGCTTTTTTATAAGAATATAGTTCCTCTATACTAAACCAGAGTAATATTTCTTTTTCTGCCTCTTCAGCATTAGCTGAAGCATGAATTATATTTTTTATTGACATCTCTTTGCCATCTGCATAATGAAAAGAATGATGCGTAAAATCCCCCCTGATTGTTCCCGGCATAGCTTTGCTTGGCTCTGTATCACCAGTTACTATCCTTACAACATTTACAGCATCAACACCTTCAATAACCATTGCTACAACAGGACCTTCTGTTATATAATCAAGAAGATTTTTTCTCACATTTTCCCCTCTTCTTTTAGCAATATCTTTTGTGTAATGCTTTGCGGCAAATTCCTTGTCTATACAAACCATCTTTAGGCCAATTATCTTAAGTCCTTTATCCTCAAATCTTTTTATTACCTCGCCAACAAGCCCCCTCATAACTCCATCTGGTTTTATTAAAACAAGTGTTCTTTGTATCATTTTTTAGTTCCTTTTTTTATATCCTGATATTCCTGAGTCCATTTTGTTGTTCTTTGCTTTCTCTTAAGCTTTAGCATGTTTTTCTCACATTTTGATGAGCAAAAATGCAATAGTTTGCCAGTTTTCTGGACATATATCTTTCCAGTTCCTCTGTTAATATTTTGTTTGCAAAAACTGCACCTCATCTTTATCATCTCCTGCCCTGGGTAAGCTTTCTTGCCTCAATCTCTGTTTCCCTGAGCATCAGGGTATCCCCTAATCTTACAGGTCCCATTACATTCCTTCTCAGGATTTTATTGGCATCTCTTCCTTCCAGAATCTTGCATCTTACTTGTATAGCTTCTCCCCTTGTGCCTGTTCTATCAATTATTTCTTCTACTGTTGCAGGAAAAGCATGGGAAAAACTAACTCCTGTCTTTTTTGCTGTTTCCTTTTTAACCTGAGGTTTCATATAAAATCACCTTATTATTCCTTTAATTTTTTAATTATATCCTTGACTGTGGTTTTTGCTTCACCTTCTTCAATTATTGCAATGCTTGCTGTGCCAACACTTATGCCAGCTGCTGCACCAAGCTCTTCTTTGCTAGGAACTTCAACACATAAAACATCCTTCTCTTTTGACAAAAGCGGTATGTGCATTGTGATTTCTGGCGGATTGACATTTTTTGCTATTGCAACAAGTTTTGCAGTGCCCTTTTCAATAGCCTTTGTTACCTCATTACTTCCTTTCTTTATCCTTCCAGTTGCCTTGGCAACCTCTATAGCCTCATAAATTTTGTCTACTATTTCCTTTGATATCTCAGCCATTTTATATTCCTCCTTGATTTGAATTATGATTTTTAAGGATAACAAATTCAAGAATTTGCATACCTCATTCAAACCGCAAGCGGTTATCATCAATCATTGATTTTTAGTTGGGAGTTTTAACCCCTTTATAAAGTTTGTGGTATTTTAGCTATGAAAATACACAAGATTTATATATTAAACTAAAATTTAACCATAATTAGAATAAAATATTTATGATGAGGTGTAAAAATGGTAGAAGCAAGATGCATGAAATGCAAGAAACAGGTTGAAATAAAAAATCCAGAACAAGTAGTTATGAAGAATAAGATGAAGGCCATGAAGGGGGTTTGCCCGGTTTGTGGAACAAAGGTCTTCAGAATCTTAGGAAAAGCTTAATTTTATTTTTTATTTAATTTTTTTTGAAAAGCCTCAATTGCCCTAAAAAGATCTATTTTTGTAAAGTTATACCATTGCTTATCTGTGAAAAATATCATAGAGTTTTTTGAGTCCCAAAGCAAAAGCCCTGAAAATTCCTTGTTGTTCTCTATTATTAAATCAGGAGATATAAAATATGATGAATAAAGATTTTCCTTTATTAGCTGCTTGTTTATTGATTCAGGATCAATCTTTTCTGATTTTATCTGCCTTGCAATAAGCTTGCATGCATCAACTATCTCTTCACGGCCATCATAATTCACGCAGAAATTAAGGAAAAACTTATCATAATCCTTTGTTGACTCTATTATCTCCCTTATTGGATTTACTACACGCTCAGGCAGGTCATACCATTTTCCGAGAACAGATACCTTTATCTGATCTTTATGAATTTTTTTATTAGCTATAAGTTCATTGAAGAATTTAGCCAGGTCATCCATTAGAAATGAAAAATTTTCAGAGTTCTTTGCACTGACCGATAAAAGAAAGATTGTTATAATAGGTATATTAAATCTTATTTGAATACTTATAATATTATTTATCAACATATTTCTTTTATTATACATCTCTTCTATATCTTTAGTTTGTGTAGCTTTGAGCTCTTTCTCCATTGTAATGGCTATATGCCTGGGCATATCTGCCTTGATTATATGGATTTTTTCCCTTGCTTTTAAGATATCAGTTATCTTTTTGAACATATAGCTACTACATGATAAAGAACTTTATAAAGCTTTTCGTTTAAAAAGATTTTTTCTCACAAAGTTTAAATATAGGTCAATAATTTTTTTATTTAAGATGTTTTTATTATCCAATATCACAGCCTTCATAAGCCTGGTTATTGCAAGCATAACAGATATTAAGACAAGAGAAGTGCCAGACTGGCTTAACTACGGGCTTATTATTTTTGGGCTTGGCTCAAGGCTTATTTATTCTATTGCTTTATTAGATATTAGTTTCTTCTTATATGGATTAGCAGGATTTTTTGTATTTTTTGTAATAGCAAACCTTATGTTTTATTCTGCACAGTGGGGTGGCGGTGACAGCAAGCTCCTGATGGGTCTTGGGGCAGTGATTGGCCTAAATTTTAATTTTAAGGAAATGCCTTTCCTTCTTATTTTCTGGATTAACATAATACTAATAGGAGCAATATACGGGCTTTTCTGGAGCTTTGTTTTAGCATTTAAGAACAAAAATAGGTTTTTAAGGGATTTTAGAGCAAGAATAAAAAAATCAGCTAAGATAAGAAAATTTTTGTTAATAATATCACTAGCTGTTCTTTTATCTGCATTTTTTATTGATTCTATTGCAACAAGGGTTTTATTAGTTATCCTTGTTTTTTCATCACTATTGATTTATTATATATCAATATTTGTTAAGTCAGTTGAAAGAACATGTATGCTTAAGTATGTTGAGCCAGAAAAGCTTACAGAAGGTGACTGGATTGCAAAAAATGTTATTATTAAGAAAAAAAGAATCTGCGGCCCAAAAGACTTGGGCATTGAAAAAAAACAGATAAAGCAGTTGATAAATTTAAAGAGAAAAGGCCTGATAAAAAAAATCTTAATAAAAGAGGGCATACCCTTTGTTCCTATTTTTTTGGTTGCGTTTATTGTAACGCTTTTGTTTGGCAACTGGCTTTTATTATTCATTTAGGAATAAATTCTTATGATTTTTATGAAAAAGAGAAACTAATAAATATAAGCTTTTCTTTTCTTTTTTTATGGTTTACGAGCTTGAAGAGATAAAAAAGATAAGGAAAAGGTTTTGTTTGACACAGGCAGAACTGGCCAAGAAAGCAGATGTTTCCCAGTCATTGATAGCAAAGATAGAGTCAAACCGCATAGACCCAACTTTTACAAAGGTGAAGAATATATTTGATGTTCTCGATGAATTAAAAAATAAGAATGAGCTTAAAGCAGAGGATATCATGACCAAAGGAATAATCTATGTTAATGCTGATGATAATATAACAAGTGCAATAAACAAGATGAGAAAGCATGAGATATCACAGCTTCCTGTTTTTAATAAGAATAATGTTGTTGGCCTTGTTTCAGAAACCATTATCCTGGACTCAATTTCAGGCAATAAAGCAGAAAAAATAAAAACATTAACCATTAAAGATATTATGCAGGACTGCCCGCCAATTGTTTCTAAAAAAACATCTACAAGTATTATTTCGGGCCTATTAAAATATTATCCAATTGTCTTGGTGGCCGAAGGTGGAACACCAAAAGGCGTGATAACAAAATCAGACATGCTAAGAACTATTTACAAAGGTTAATTATTTATTCTAAATTTAGATAAAAGTGGCCTAAACTCAGAAAGGAAAGAATTATATAATAAATCATCTTATTATTTTATACTTAAAAAGAGCAATCACAATAATAATTTTAAGATTGGTGATTTAATAATATATAAAAACGGTTCTTTGGATGTTTTTTTGGATAATCCTGATTTCAGCAGGAATCTAGCAATGATTGCATACAAATACCAATCAATAACTGGCAAAGAAGCGACATTCTATTACTCTAAAAAATAAAAATCTTAAAATCTCCAAAATGAATTATGATAAATTTTTTATTAAAGCTTTTAATAGATATAAGGACAGAGAAAATTGGAAAACCTACAAAATAGATTACAGCGATTATTTAGATTCAGAAGACCTTACGATTCCTGAGAAATATGAGAAAGTTGAGGGTTTGTGGAAATATCTTGATGAAGAAAAAGGCAACAAGGTATTTTGTTTTAAAAAAATAGAAAAGTTAATAGGAAATGAAGATAATACTAGTTTCAAATATTCAATTGATATAAAATTCAATCCTGAATTTAATGATATTGAAAATGATCCCAGATTTTCTCCACATAACTTTGAAAAAGCACTTAATTCAGTTCTTACAGACAATATATACATGAAAGAGTTCTTTAAAAATAATGATCTCAAAATAAAAGTAAGTCATGGAGAAACCCTTTTCAAAAAAGAGGATGGCAAAGTTTATAAGACAATTAACATAGATTATATTTTTACACTCTCGCAAGATGAAATACACAAAATGTCACGTATGAAAATCATGAAGCAACTTATTTCTGTGATAAAGAAGCCATTAGATGCAACAATAGATTATGTAATAGATAATTTCTGATTATATGGTAGTAACAAAAACAAAAGATTTATAAAGATTGATTAATACCCCTTTATAAAATATTCATATTAAGGTGAGAAAAAATGGAAGAAAAATTAGAAACAAATGAAGATAAGATAAATTATATCAATGAGATTATAAAACAAACTTCTTGGAAAAAGATGTTTGAATTTGCAGAAATTATGGCAGTGGATGCTGTTTTAAAAAAGATAAGAATAGATAAAAATAAAGCATTGGCTCAGAGAGTATCTTATAATGAACCTAAAATTAATGAGGAAAAAATAAAAAAAACTGTACATCCTACATCAGGTGAAGGAAACTTAATTAGATATGATGGCAAATTGTATAATAGTATTTTAGTGGTTGGACTTGAAGAATGTGTGATGCATGATGATGGAATTAATGGAATTATGGCTATCAACTTAAAACCAAATTTTGATGCTATTGATCATTTTAAAGCTAAAAAATATAGACCGCAAAATCTGCCTGAATTAGTCAAAAAATATAACATAATTCCTGTTAAGGAAAATCTTTTCTTTGATGAAGAACAATGTAAATATGAGGCCTCAGTACCTGAGGGAGTTATTAAAGTTTCTCATGTTTTTAATGTTGCTACTAATATAACTGAGAAATCAGATACTGTCGATAAATACATAGACAAAGAGTTTAAGAAACTTGGAAGAGTTATAGGTGCAGTTAGAACAGAATTAATGAGAGATAGATATTTACCTCTCTAGATAGTTTTTATTAATTTATTCAATTTTTTTATTTAATTATATAAATTCATTATAACAAGTTTTTAATTTTTCCAAAATCATAAACCTTGTCAGCAACAACAGAGACTTCAAAATTTTTTAAATCCTGGTTTAAAAAAGGGCTTAACAATTTCTCTTTTAATATGTCTGTGCCTTCTGTTGCAAGGCAGAAAGAGGGCATAACAACCAGGCTTTTTCTTTTGTATTTTCCTTTTAAAAAGCATTTGAATTTTTCTGTTCTTACATCTTCTCTTAGTGATATTGCAGGGTGCTCGTGACCTATGACTATTGTCTTGGCTTTTTTGAGGATGTTTTTATTTGGAATTTTGTGACCATGTGTTATTAAAATATCTCCAGCAAAGTAATAATCAACAACACTTACCTTTTTTTTCTTTGCAATCGGCCCAAGAATAGTGTCATGATTGCCCTTTACAAGGATTATTTCTTTGCATTGCCTTGCCATAAAATCCAGCAACCTTAATGTTTCCCTCCACTCCTGCTCTGAGATTGTTCCAAACTCATGCTTTATATCGCCGTTTATTATTATTTTATCAATTTTTATTTTTTTTAGTTCAGAGAATATCTTACCTAATCTTTTAATCACATCTTTAAACTGAAATCTTGGAACTAAAATTCCCTGCTTGTTAAGTGCTTCCTCATAGCCAATATGGAAGTCTGCAAATACAAGAATTTTCTCTTGATTAAGCAGAAGCCCTAAATCAATTATTTCAATTCCTTTTATCATCTTAATCCATCCTGTGATTTAACCCAATCTTTGCTAAAATCATCTGGTGCATTCTTCTGAGGAATTCCATCTTGTCCTCCATTCTCATGACATCCAAATGCCCCTGCATAACAAGGTTAAGTGCAAATGGTGAGGGAATAGTTGTTGTTATCTGCTTTACCCTGATTTTTTTCTCTTCTATCTGCTTTAAAACAAGTTTTGCATTTTCAATATCCATTAAATCTTGCAGCACCTCACGCCTTGCTTCTTTTAAAATAGAAAAATTAGTTGATATCCTTTTTACAGCACTCATTAAAATCATTGAGGAAACCTGCTGCCTTCCAACCCTCATTTTTCTTCCATTATAATTTCTTAAAATCATTAATGCACGTGTTGCGCAGTGCCTAAACCTTCTTTTCAAAACCTCTGTCTTCTCAATTGCCATATGAAGCACAAGCTCGAGTTTCTCAGACTTAAGAATCTTTAATGCCTT
>JAHJQG010000062.1 GCA_018819345.1 Nanobdellota archaeon | reverse complement strand
TGTTTAGTTGTGTCCCTGTCCCTGATTGTAACTGATTTGTCTTTTAAGGAATCAAAGTCAATTGTTATGCAGAATGGTGTTCCTATTTCATCTGCTCTTGCATATCTTCTTCCAATTGAGCCGGATTTGTCATAATTTATATTATAAATTCCTTTTAGTTCATCATAAATCTCTCTTGCAATTTTAATTAATTCTGGCTTGCTTATTAAAGGAAAAATACCTGCTTTTACAGGAGCAAGCTTTGGATCCAGCTTTAAGACAATGTTCCCTCTCTCCTTGTCATCATTATATGCATCAAACATGAAAACAAGGAATGCCCTTCCAACACCAAGGCTTGGCTCTGCAACAACATGCGGAACAATTTTCTTGTTTGTTTCCTGGTCAAATATGCTTAAATCTTTTTTTGAGTGCTTTATGTGCTGCTGCAAGTCAAAATCAGTTCTGTTGGCAATTCCCTCTAGCTCTTTCCAGCCAAATGGGAAATTGTATTCAAGGTCCCATGTATCCAAAGCATAGTGGCTTAATTCATCCTTTGTGTGCTGCCTTATCCTGAAATTGTCTGGTTTTGCTCCAAGGCTGATAAACCATTTATGCTCTGTTGCAAGCCAGTATGCAAGCCACTCTGTTTTTATGATTTTTTTATCTAAAGCCTGCTTCATTGTCATCTTTACAGGAGGTTTGTTTTTTTTCTGCAAGTCTTCAGAGAGTATATTCATTTTATGGTTTAAGACCTGTTTCAGAAAAGAGCACTTGTTTATGTTTTTTGGATGAACAAAATACTCAATTTCCATCATTTCAAATTCCCTGGTTCTGAATAAAAAATCCCTTGGTGAGATTTCATTCCTGAATGCCTTGCCAATCTGCGCAATTCCAAAAGGCAATTTTAATCTTGAGTTTTCTGCAACTAATTTAAAATCAGCAAATATCAACTGTGCTGTCTCTGGCCTTAGATAAGCAGTATTGCCTTCTATAGGCCCAACATTGGTCTTAAACATAAGGTTAATATCTCCTATTACCTCATATTTACCGCCGCATTCACATCTTGCTTTTTCTATCTCGCTCTTGTCAATCTTATTCGGCTTTTTGCATTTCCTGCATTTAACATAAACATCTGTGAAACTAGAGACATGGCCGGAAGCCTCCCAAACCTTGGGATTTGTGATAATGCTTCCATCAATGCCAACAATGTCCTCTCTCTCCTGTACATGGAATTTCCACCATTCCCTCTTGATGTTATTCCTTATTTCAACGCAATTAGGCCCAAAGTCAAAAAACCCAGCAAGGCCTCCATAAATCTCTCCAGAAGGATAGACTAGGCCCTTCTTCTTGCAGAATATAGCCATTTCCTCAATTGATAGTTTATTATTTGCCATAATAGAACTAATAATTAAACTCTTATATAAAATTGTTTCTATCTTTTAAAAATTCTAAGTATTTATTTTATTGATTACTCTTTAGCATATATAAAATGATAAAATTTTTATATTCTGATGTAATTATATAGAAAATGCTTCCAAAAGAACACTTAAGGAATTTACAGGAATTTATTAAAGATAATGCAGGAATAATCACCACAATAGGAGTATTTGGTGCTTTGATGAGTTATTTAGTAATAAACATTGATTCTTTAATTAGTAATTCACCTATTTTTGGTGATTTATTGCCTTTTTTATCAGTCATTATTTTTTTGTTTTTTTCATATTCATTAATTAAAATTATTGGAGAGTTACCTAAAGACAAAAAAGGAGATTATATTGTTTTCTTTGAATATTGTTTTGGTGCTTTTTCAATAATATTAACATTAATTGCAATAAATTTATTTATTAATACAATTTTAGGGGTATATATCATTATATTAGTTATTTTATCATTAATTTATGGGATAAAAATTTATGAAAAATGTGAAAAATGGATTAAAAAAAATAATTTCCTAACCCTGGTAGTAGGGATTATTTTATATTTTATTTTTAACAAAATATATGAAGATATTATGAGTAGTGGTATTAATGAAAAGAGTTCTATAGCTGGAGTAATTGGAATTTGGTTAGTGTTTATTATCATTTTATTGATTATGTTCCCATCAATTAATTTATTAAAAAAAATTTTTAGTTGGACTAAAGATATATTTATTAATAACAAATGGTTTTTAATTATTGTTCTTATACTAATGGCATTAATTATCTTTCTTTATTTTAAAAATGATGGAATTCAAAAAGTTATCAATCATCTTGTAAGATTAATTGACCTTAAATTCTCTTGATTTAGATTTTTTGTATAAAAATTCAAATTTAATCAAATTTACTGGTCACCCTAATGGAAACAAATAAATATAATCTGTTTGTTTTGTTTTATGGAAGAGGCCATTACAATTTCAGTTGGTGAGAAAAAGACATTGAAGCCGGGTTTTATGAAATGGTTTGGCATTGTATACTGCGGAATGCC
>JAHJQG010000061.1 GCA_018819345.1 Nanobdellota archaeon | reverse complement strand
TTCTTGTTTTTATCAAGGTCAAAGAAACTGTCTGCATCCTCTATAAGCTTTGATGATGCAGTTCTTCCAAAGGCTATTATCTCAACCCTGCATCCAAGGGCTCTTCTCAAATGCTGCAGTAAAGGGCAGAAGTCACCATCTCCGCTCACCAGGATAAGAGAATCAAGCTTTGGTGCAAGCTCTATCATGTCCATTGCAATTCCAATATCCCAATCTCCTTTTTTTGCACCGCCTGGAAATATCTGCAAATCCTTTGCCTTTACCTCAAAACCTATCTGCTCAAGCCTGTCAAAAAAGTTTTTCTCATCCTTTACATCTGCCTTTATGCAGTATGCTATTGCCCTTATCAAAGATCTTGATCCAACAGCCTCTTTTAATATCTCTCTGAAATTAACTTTGGCATTGTACATGTTTTTTGCAGAATAATACATGTTCTGCACATCAACAAACACTCCAACTCTTTGCTGCTTATGCTGTAAAGTCATTTTAACACCTCCCTAGACCTAATTAATTCCCTGTAATAAAACTCTAAACCAAACAAAACAATTTTCTCTTTTAATAAATTGTTTGTAAAATCATTTCTTTCAATAAGCATCCCCTTAAATTCTTTTAGAGAAACAACAATTGGAGAAAGTTTTACATTATATTTCATATTGAAAGTATTGCATATCCTTTTTATCTTCTCAGAATAAACAGCTTCTGAAACAACAAGAAACAAATCTATATCGCTTATCTTAACTCTTGTTTTTCTTGCTGTTGAACCAAACAGCAAGCATAATAAAACAGGCATCTCTTGAATTTGTGTTAAGAGTTCTTCCAGAATTTTCTGTATTTTATTATCCAAATTCCTAACTAATTTTTCTTTTGTTTCAAATTCAATATTTTCAATTTGTTTAATAACAACAGGATTTTTCAAGTTAAGAGAATAGAGATGAACATTACCTGCTCTTTTATGATTAAATATATCTTTCTCAGCAAGTTCCTTTAGGTAAGTATAAGTTGGTTGATAAGAAAGTTTAATTTTCGCCGATACCTCTTTGATGCTAAGTTCTTTGTTAATTTCTGGGAAAAATGCTTTTAGCACTTCCATTATATTTTTAAGTTTCTTTACCATAATTGCCTTTTTTATTTAATTATTCAATAAAGTTATTGGTTAAACCAATATATAAATCTTTCTATACTTTTTGGTGCTGTTTTATCACTCATAGTTTTATTTCATTAAATAATTTTTCTAATCTATCCACAAACTCTTTTGCGGTTTCCAAAATCCATTTTGCTGCTCTTTGCTCAACATCAACTGAAACATTGTATTGAGCAATAATTCTTTCTTGTTTTGCTTCTCTTAATTTTTCTACATAATCCTTCTCAAGTCTTGCCTTTTCCAAAATGTTAACATATTTTTCTTCTAATTTTCCTGAATGAACAAAATACAATTCCAAGGCAAGGGTTGTTGCATTATGATTTTCTGATTTAAAACCAAGTTTAGCTAAACAAGCCAGAGCAGCATGGTACATTGCATAATAACCTTTAATAAGAACCCAGTCATATTCTGTGAAATGAGAAATTTCCAAAACTTTCTGAATTTTGTCATTAGAAGAAATTTTAAAATCAAGCTGCATCGCTATTAAATTATTTCTTGCTTTTTCAAGATATTTAAGTGCCAAATCTTTTTCCCTATCATTTTTTCTAAATGCCCCTTTTCTTTTGTAACTATGAAGTCTTTTTTTCAAAAGTTTTAAATCCATTTTAACACCTCTTTATCTTGGAAGAAAAACTTCAAATCCGCATTTAGTGCAGAAAACACGCCCTGTTTTCTGGTCAAACTCCAGGCTTAATAAATTACACTTAGGGCATCTTTTTATTATTGCCGGAATTTTATCAAGCCCAACTTCCCTTAATTTTTCTTCAACATCTTTTTTCCATTCTTCATAAATAGCCATTTTAACTCTTGTTCTTCAAAAACCCATAAACAGAGTGTGCTGCTACAGCCCCCTCTGAGGCTGCTGTTATTATCTGCCCGAATTTATTTGAGCCAGTTGTTATGTCGCCTGCAGCATAAAAGCCATCAACATTTGTTTTTTGTGCAGGATCAACTATAATATATCCCTCTTCATCTAATTTAATGCCTAATTTTTCTGTCAGGACAGTTGATGGAATAGAGCCTATCTCAATAAACAAGCCAGATAGATTAAGCTCTTTGCTATGATTAAATTCCCTGTCAAGTGTAACTGAACTCATCATTTTATCACCATTAACAGCAATAACATTTGTATTGTTTATTATAGTAATTTTCTTGCTTTTTTCCAGCTGCCTTACTCTTAATGGCTCTGCCCTTATCTTCTCTTTCCTGTAAATTATAAAAACCTTTTTTGCATATTCTGCCAGTAATAACGCAGACATTGCAGCAGCATCATTGCCACCAACAACACCAACAACCTTATCCTTAAAAAAAGCAGCATCGCATGTTGCGCAATAACTAACTCCCTTGTTCAAGAATTCATTTTCCCCTTTGATATTAAGTGCTTTTCTTTTTGTGCCAGCAGCAAATATTAATGCATTTGATTGATAAGTCCCTTTGCGGGTTGTTATTATAAAATTACCTTTCTTTTCTAGCTTAATTATTTCCTCATTCTTTATGCCAGCCAAGCCCTTTACCTGCTCTTTAAATTTATTCATTAATTCTATTCCTGGAATCGACCTAAACCCTGGATAATTCTCCACCTTGTATGCATGTGTTGCTGTGCCACCAAGCTCTTCTCCAATAACAAGTGTATTAAGTTTGTATTTAGATGCATAAATTGCTGCTGAAAGGCCGGCAGGCCCTGCCCCTATTATAATTAAATCATAAGCCATAAAATTTAATAAAAAAGAATTATATTTAAATGTATTGTAAATTTATTTATCTTATGTGTCTTGTTGTGTGAAATTTGGTTCAAAGGCTTGGAAACTTTTATAAAGACACAATAAAATCTAAAGATTATGAACCAAATTTTAGAAAGTATAAAACCAGTTATCAAAAAATCAAGTCAGGTAAAAATAAATAAAGATAAAATTAAAGGGTTTTGTGAAAAATTCAACTTTAATGATATTAAATACTGGATGGATGCCTCTCCTTTTGATTTATCGAACCTAAAGGATCACAAAAAACTCAATTTTATATTTGTTTTTAATTCAGTTAATTTCTGTTATTGGGGGGACCCCAAATGGAGTATCAAATATCAAGGTAAAAGATATGATGGTGCTTGGGGAATGATGGCTTCTCTTAGTAAAGCAATAGATAATAAAATACCAATTTTAGAGCCCATATATTTGGCTAACATAAGCAAAGAAGATTTAGAAAAAATTTGGGAAGGAAATGTTAGAATTCCTCTGTTTGAAGAACGTTGGCAAATCTTAAAGGAGAATGGTAGTGTATTAACTCAAAAGTATAAAGAAAATTTTGGCAATGTAATCAAGAGTGCAAATGAAGATGCCATAAAATTATTAAAGATAGTTGTAGCAGATTTTCCTTCATTTAATGATTTTTCAATTTATGATGACCAAAAAGTATTTTTTCATAAACGTGCACAGCTTCTTATATCAGACATATATCGAGCATTCAAAGCTAAAGGCTATGGAAATTTGAAAAATACTAAACAATTAACTGCATTTTCAGATTATAAAATTCCTCAAGTTTTACGGAAATTAGGAATTTTAGAGTATTTCCAAGAACTAACCACAAAGGTTGATAATAGAATTTTAATTCCAAAAGATAGTAAAGAGGAAATTGAAATAAGGGCAAACACAATTTGGGCAATCGAATTAATTAAAAATGAATTAAAAACAAAAATTCCTGAAATAACTGCTATGGATATTGATTCTTATTTGTGGTTGTTAGGACAAAATAAATTACCAAATGCTAAACCATATCATTTAACTAGAACTATTTTTTACTAAGAGTCTAACTAAACTATCGAAATGCTATGTATTTCTCAGTGCTATCGCATTCACACCATAATGCATATGATTAAAGATATTATTCTTAGAAAGAGTCATAAAGTTTATATATAAACCACCCTTTTAGTAATGAAATGGTAGAAATACAGTTTTATCCAATAGATATAAGCTATAGTATAGAACAAGGCAAGGCAGTCATAAACCTGTTTGGAAAAACAGTTGACGGAAAGCAGATTTGTGTTCAGGATGATAGTTTTGAGCCTTATTTTTGGGTTGTATCAAAAAAAGATAGTATAAATAAAATAGTGGAAAAGATAGAAAAGATAAGGGTTGAGAAAGATAAGGAAATAAGCATAGTTACAAAAACAGAGGTAAAGGAAAAGAAGTTCTTTGGAAAAAATATAACTGCAATAAAAGTATTTACAAAGCTGCCAAGAGATGTTAATATAATAAGAAATGAAATAAAAAACTTTGATGTTGAAACATATGAGTTTGACATTCCATTTACAAGAAGGTATCTAATAGACAAGGATATAATACCTTTAACACTGTGCAAAGCAGAGGGTGAGTTCATAAACAAAAAATTAAGGGTTTCTGTTATGAAAGCAGAAAAGGTGGAGCATATAGGTGATGAGGTAATAGAAAATCCAAGAATACTTGCATTTGATATAGAGACATACAATCCCTCAGGCAAGGGAATTGATGCAAAAAAAGATCCAATAGTTATGATAAGTTTTTATGGTGACAAATTAAGCAAAGTAATAACATGGAAAAGGTTTAAGACAGATAATAAGTGCATTGAATTCGTTGAAAGTGAGCTTGACCTGATAAACAAATTCAAGGAGGTTATAGGATTATACAAGCCAGATATAATAACAGGCTATTTTTCTGATGGTTTTGATTTTCCATACATTGAGGAAAGGGCAAGAAAATATAAAATAAACCTTGATATCTGTCTTGACTATAGCTCATTAAAGATCAATAAAAGAGGGATTACAACAACAAAACTTATAGGTATTGCCCACCTTGACATATTCAAGTTCATAAGAAAAATAATGGGAACAACCCTTGAGACAGACACATATTCCCTTAACTCAGTTGCAGAAGAGATTCTTGGAGAAAAGAAAAATGATATTAACCTTGATAACCTTGCTTTTGTATGGGACAACAAACCAGAACAGCTTGAAGAGTTCTGTGATTATAATCTCCAGGATTCAAAACTGACATTCATGCTCTGCAAGGAAATTATGACTAACATAGTTGAGCTTGTCAAGATAGTTGGTCTTCCAATAGTGAATGTAAGCAGGATGAGTTTCTCACAATTGGATGAGTGGTACTTGATAAAACAGGCAAACGCAGTTAATGAGATTGTTCCAAACAAACCAACATATGATGAAATAAGGGAAAGAAGAAAGCATACATATAAGGGGGCATTTGTTTTCAAGCCTACACCTGGGTTGTATAAGGATATAATAATCTTTGATTTCAGAAGCCTGTACCCAAGCATAATAACATCCCATAACATATCCCCGGACACGCTTAACTGCAGATGTTGTGAGGATGAAAAACATGTTCCGGGGTTTGATAAATGCTGGTTCTGCTCAAAGAAAAAGGGCTTTATCTCAACAGTTCTTGAGAGCATAATAACACGAAGGATGCGTGTAAAAGAGATAATGAAGGGTGTTGGTGAGAAAAAGCTTAAGCTGTTTCATGCAAGGCAGTATGCATTAAAGACTATTGGAAACTCAATGTATGGTTATATGGGATTTTTTGGAGCTCGCTGGTACTCAATAGAATGTGCAAGGAGCATAACAGCTTATGGAAGGTACTACATACAAAAGGTTATTGAGGATGCAAAAAATGCCGGCTTCAAGGTGTTGTATTCTGACACAGATTCTGTATTTTTAGTATTAGATGGGAAAACAAGGGATGACACAAAAAAGTTTGTTGAATCAATCAACGCCAATCTTCCCGGGATAATGGAAATCGAGTATGAGGGATTTTATCCAAGGGGAATTTTTGTATCAGCAAAAGAGGGCGCGTATGGTGCAAAGAAAAAATATGCCTTGCTCTCAGAGGATAACCATATAATAATTAAGGGGTTTGAGACAATAAGGAGAAACTGGTCATTTATTGCAAAGGAAACTCAAAAAGAAGTTTTAAATATAATCTTAAAAGATGGGGATCCAAAAAAGGCATTCAATTATGTGAAGAATATTATTGATAATATTAAAAAGAAAGAAATCCCTATTGAAAAGGTTATTATACACACCCAGCTGCAGAAATCACTAGGTGAATATGATTCCATTGGACCGCATGTTGCAGTTGCCCAGAGGATGGTTGAAAAAGGTATTCCAGTAGGTCCTGGCTCAATCATAGAGTATGTCATAACAAAGGGAAAGGACAAAGAAAAAATAAGAGATAGGGCTAAACTTCCAGAAGAGATAAGCAAAGATGATTATGACCCAGATTATTATATAAACAATCAGATAATCCCTTCTGTTGAAAAAATATTTGAGGTTCTTGGATTTGAAAAAGATGATTTAATCAAGAGCCTTAACCAAAGCAAACTTGATACCTATTTCAAATGAAAAACTAAATTTCGAAAGGTTTATATAGAATAAATTCCAAGATGTTAACTGTAAGGGGGTTCTGGGTGGAAAATCTAAATCTGTTTGAGTCTATGGAGTTTTTAGAACCAAAATGCCCAAAATGCGGGACTGTGTTAGATTATGGTGTAAACACAAGGTTTAATGAAAAACTTAAAACACATGTCTGCCTGAAGTGCAACCATATACTAAAATAAATTCTCAGATTTTGTAAACAAAAATTATAAATATAAGCTTATTATTAAATTATTTAACCATGAAAAAAATATCAAAAGACATCCCTCTTTCAGAAATAACATTAAGGCGTTATGAAAGGCCGCACAACCAAACCAGAAGAGACATTATCAGAAAGTTATGCCTAAGCATTGGGCTTTTGCAGCCAGGAGATTCCCGTGATGTTATAGTTGATGTTCTTTATGTTCTTCTAAATGCAAAAAAGCAAAAAAAGAAACTAACCTCAGAAGAGATTAAAGACAAGGTTGTTAAGGCAAGAAAAAAACACAAGTTGCCTCTTACAGGAATAGCATCCTCAAACATAAGGAGACAATTAAGAAGATTAAAGGACTTGTTTATAGTCGAGAAGATAAATAATTATTACAGGGTTACAGAATTTTTAAGCATGGGTGAAATATTTGAGGAAAGGTTTGAAGGATTTTTAATACCAACTGTTTTAACCAGAGTCAAGGAATACTTTAATGCAGTTGATGAAAACTTCAAAAAAAAGCAGTAAATAACTAAATCAGTATACTAATTTCTTGTTTTTTCGTCAATAAACCGTCATAAAAAACAGCAAAGTTTAAATACTAGCTCGTCAATAAAACAATTACCCTAATTTGGTTTGGGGGGAGTATTCTAAAACAAAAAGGAGGTCAAAAAATGGCTGAAAAAGTAGCAAAAGTAGGAATAAAGAAAAAAGCTGGATATCTGTACTTTATTGATAAGGCAGGAGATATCTCCAGAGTAGAGATGGCCAGGGGCGGAAGAAAGAAAGGAAAGAAAAAGAAAGAAAAAGTAGAAAAGGTAGGTGTTAAGAAAGCAAAAGGATACCTTTACTTCATTGACAAGAAAGGCGATGTCTCAAGAGCAAAAATGGCTCGGGGCGGACACAGGAGAAAAAAGAAGGCCAAGAAGAAAAAAGTAAAGAAAAAGAAGCCTGCAAGGAGAAAGAAAAGAAGAAGATAAATTTTCTTAATTTTTTATTTTTTATTTATGCAAAAGATTTAATAACTAATTCTGATTTGTTGATATTATGTTTGAAGTTTATGAGCCAATGGAAGATTCTTTTCTGTTGGCAGAGCATGTAAAAAGATATTCCAAAGGTTTTGTACTGGATGTTGGAACAGGCCCCGGAATACAGGCAATAGCAGCATCAGAAAAAGCCAAATTGGTTATTGGAATTGATATAAGCAGAGATGCAATCAAACTGGCAAGGGAGAATGCATTTAAGCAGAATGTGAAAAATATTTGTTTTTTTGAGAGCAGCTTGTTTGATTTATTTAAAAAAATACAAGCAAAAAAACAATTTAAAAATAATTTTCTAAAAGAAATTAAAAATAAAAGAATACATAGCTTCCTTGAAAAAAATGTTTTATTTGATTTAATAATATTCAACCCGCCATATCTGCCGCAGGACAAAGGCATAAGCGATAAAAGCATTTATGGAGGAATAAAAGGCCATGAAACTCTTGAAAGATTTTTTTCTGAGGCAAGCGAGTATCTAAAAGAAAATGGAAAAATTCTCATTGTCTTCAGCTCACTGACAAACAAGGAAAAAGTAGATAAAATATTACAAGATTATTATTTTGAATTCAAAAAGCTAGATGAAAAAAAATTGTTTTTTGAAACACTGTTTGTTTATTTAATAAAGAAGTCAAGCCTGTTAAAAACACTGGAAAAGAAAGGGTTGAGAAACATAAAAAAGTTTGCAAGAGGCCATCGCGGTCTTCTTTACCAGGCCAATCTAAAAAAGAAAGGGGTTGCTATAAAAACAAAAAATCCAAAAAGCAAGGCAAAGGCAAGGATTGCAAATGAGGTTAAGTGGATCAAAATATTAAATAAATATAAGATTGGCCCAAAGCTTCTTTTCTCAGGCAGGGAATATTTTGCTTATGAATTTGTTGAGGGAGATTTTATCCTTGATTTTATTGAAAAGAATAACAAGGAAGATATTATTAAAATAATAAAAAATGTATTTAACCAGCTTTACATTATGGATAAGCTCAAGGTTGATAAGGAGGAGATGCACCATCCACTAAAGCATATTATAATAGACAAAAAGCCTGTTCTCATTGACTTTGAACGCTGCAAAAAAACAAAAAAGCCAAAAAATATAACCCAATTCTGCCAGTTCCTTATGTCTTGGAGCACAGGATTATTATTAAAGCAAAAAGGCATTAAACTCAACAAAGATAAAATAATAAAACTTGCAAAAACCTATAAGAAAGAGCAGACAAAAGAAAATCTTAATAAGATTTTAAATACCTTAAACTGAAAATGTTATTTAAGGAAAAAGTCCTAAAACTAACAAAAAGAATTCCAAAAGGCAAAGTAACAACCTACAAATTAATAGCTGAAAAACTTAAAACACATGCTTACAGGGCTGTTGGAACTGCCTTGCATAAAAACAAAAAGCCAATAATAATACCCTGCCACAGGGTTGTTAATTCAAATGGGTTTGTTGGGGGTTATGCCAAGGGCATAAAAAAGAAAATAAAATTGTTAAAAAAAGAGGGCATTGAAATAAAAAACAAGAAAATAATAGATTTTGAAAAAGTCCTGTTCAGGTTTTAGTCCTTTTTCTTCTTTAATTTCCTGATTTCCTTCTCAAGCTTAAGCTTGTCAAGCAGCTCTTTATACCTGTTTCTTATTGTAACTTCTGTGACGCCGGCAACATCAGCAACTTCACGTTGAGTTCTTTTTTCTCCATGCAGTAATGCAGAAACATATAGTGCTGCTGCTGCAATCCCGGTTGGGCCTCTTCCAGAAGTAAGCTCTGCTTTTTGGGCCTGCTCAAGTATCTCAATTGCATTTGACTGTGTCTCTGCAGAAAGCTTTAGAGCTGAGGAAAATCTTGCTATATAGTCAGCAGGATTGCTTGGGAATATTGTTATTCTAAGCTCCCTGGTTACAAACCTGTATGTTCTTCCAATCTCCTTTTTCTCAATCCCGCTTGCCTCAGATAGTTCATCTAATGTCCTTGGAACCTCGTGTCTTCTACAAGCAGCATAGAGTGCTCCTGCAACAACTGACTCCATTGAGCGGCCTCTTACTAAGCCCTTCTGAACCGCAAGAGTGTAAACCCTTGCTGCTTCCTCTTCAACACTACCGGGAAGCTTTAGGTAAGAAGCAACCCTTTTTAGCTCTGCAAGTGCAAGCTTAAGATTTCTCTCAATAGCAGTTGAAATCCTGTATTGCCATTTTCTCAATCTAAAGAATTTATTTCTGTTTTTTGCAGTTAGAATGCTTAAGTCTGCTTTTCTTCCAATATCTGTACCCAAGCCCTGATCAAACTGGGTGTAGGTCATTGGAGCGCCAGCCCTTCTTCTCTTCTCAGATGAGTCACTATCAAAGTTATGCCACTCCTGTGTAAAATCAACCATTTTGTCTTCAATGACCAGGCCACAATCCCTGCAAATGATTTCTCCCCTGTCTTTATTCCAAAATAAGTTTATACTTCCACATTCAGGACATTTTTTTATATAACTAGGCATGATAAACACCCCCAAATTTAATACCTTTAAGTTAAAATAATTTTTAAACCAAATGTTTATAAAGAGTATTCATACATTATATATAAATCTTTTGGTTTTTGAGAAAGATTTAAAAATAAATTCAATTTTTTTCAGATAAACTGTTTTTAAAACATTGCGAAAAGTTTAAAAGAAATAAAACAATTTAGTTAGCATGATTCAAATGAAAGATATAATTCCAAAAGAGATGTTTAAAATACTTGCATGCCCTGTATGCAAATCTGACCTTGAGTATAACAAAGATAAAACAAAGTTAATATGCACAAAGTGCAATGCTAACTATCCTATAGAAGAAGGAATACCTATTCTGCTTCCTCCTGAAATGCAAAAGCAGTAAAGCAAAAGTTATTTAAATTTAAGAGAAGTTCTAAATTACCAAGCCGGGATCGCATAATCTGGCATTGCGCTGGCCTTGAGCGGCAATAGGTTGCTAAGGCATTGGCCCAAAACAGCCAGTTTCCGAAAGGATATCTGGGTTCAAAACAAATGGTTACGCTCATTTGACACGCAAGGGCGGGCGTTGCTTAACAGCAAGCCCACCGAGCTCACTCCGTTCGCAACCGTTGGTGAAAGTCCCAGTCCCGGCGCTTTTTTATTTGGGGTAGAGATGAAATATGATGTTATGGGGATTGGATATCCTCTTCTTGACAAGGTTGCAAAGGTTAGCGAGGATTTTATAGTTAAGAATGGCCTTACCAAGAGCAAAATGCACCTTGTAAGCTCTGAGCAAAGTAAAAAGATACTTTCCATGCTTGATGAGCGCTTTGTAAAAAATTATCCTGGTGGAAGTGCTGCAAACTCGCTTGTAGCAGTATGCAGGCTTGGGGGAAATCCTCTTTTTTTGGGAATGACTGGAAATGATCTTAATGGCAATACTTACCGAAATCTTATTAAGAAGATTGGTATTTTGTCTGATTTAAAATCATGCGATGAAATCCAAGGCACATCTGTTATTATGGTAACTCCTGATACAGAAAGGACAATGGCAACTAATTTAGGGGCAGGAATGAATTTAACTAAAGAGCATATCAATCTTGACGATATAAGCAACTCAAAAATCCTTCATATTGAGGGATATCAGCTTGATGGTGAGAAGCAGAGAGAAGCAGTATTACATGCAATGGAACATGCAAAGAGGAATAATGTCCTTGTCTCAATTGACCTTGCAGACCGTGCGCTTATAGAAAGGCACAGGGATAAAATAAACATGATTATCAAGGACTATGCTGATATTATCTTTGCAAATGAAGATGAAGCTGAAAAGCTGACTGGAAAAAAACCAATTGAAGCAGTTATGGAAATAAAGAAATTCTGTAAGATAGCAATAGTCAAGATTGGAAAAAAAGGCAGTCTTATTATGGATAAGGATGGTCTCCACAGGATAAATGGTTTTAAGGTAGATGCCATAAACACAACCGGAGCAGGAGATGCCTATGCTGGGGGCTTTCTTTATGGGATCTCACATGGATTTGATGTTAAAACCTCTGGAAAGATTGCCTCATATGTTGCTGCGCAGGTTGTTGCAAGCCATGACTCAATGATAAACAGAAGCTTAAAAGAAGAAATAAAGAATATTATTAAAGAGTAATTTCTTCTTCTATATCAGGAATCCTGGTTTTAAGGCCCAGTTCTTCAATTCTTTTTGAGAAAGGGATCATTGCCTGCTCTTCACCATGCATAATAAAGATCTTTTTTGGTTTTGGAGAAAAATGCTTAAGCCAGTTAAGCAGGCCTTTATAATCTGCATGGGCTGAAAAGCTCTCAATTGATTCAATTTTTGCCTTGACAGCAACCTGTGTGCCCAAGAGCCTTATTCTTTTTTCACCTCTTTTTATGTAATAGCCAAGAGTTCCCTTTGCCTGATAGCCCACAAAAAGCATTGTGTTTCTTTTGTTCCATATATGATGCTTTATGTGATGCTTTATCCTTCCGCCAGTACACATACCACTGCCGGCAATAATTATGCATGATTCATGTAACTTATTGAGCTTAATTGATTCTTTTACAGTATGTGTATATTTTAACCCTGGAAAAGAGAAGGGGTTGTCTCCTGATTTAAGAAGCTCTAGTATTTTTTTGTCATAGCATTCAGGATGCCTTTTGAAAACCTCTGTCACCCTTATGCCCATAGGAGTATCAACATAAACATTTATCTTAGGAATTAGGTTTTTCTCAACTAGTTCGTTAATATCATAAAGAAGCTCCTGTGTTCTCTCAACTGCAAATGCAGGAATAAGAACTTTTCCATTATTATTATAAGTATTATGGATTATATTAAGAAGCTCTTGTTTTCTCTCAGCTATTGGCGGGTGTATTCTATCACCATAGGTTGACTCAATAAATACATAATCTGCTTTTTGAATATGCTCCAGATTTTTGATTATTGGCGCATTTTCCTGACCAATATCACCTGAAAAAACAATTGTTGTGGTCTTACCTTTCTCAATTACTCCAACCTGAATAAAACTTGATCCAAGGATATGGCCTGCATCATAAAATGTTGCATTAATGTTTTCAGAGACTTTAATCAGTTTATTATATTCAATCACCTTAAATAAATTCATTGCATTTTCCACATCTTTTTCAGTGTACATTGGTTCCCTGGGTGGCTGGCCTAATCTTTGTCTTCTCTTATTCTCTAACTCAACATCATACTTGTTTATCTTTGCAGAATCCAGCATAATAATATGGGCCAAATCTTTTGTTGCTGATGTACAAAAAATCCTGCCTTTAAAACCAGCTTTCACAAGCTTTGGAATCCTGCCGCAGTGGTCAAGATGTGCATGCGTAAGGAGAAGTGCTGAATAATCCCATGGATTAAATCCAAACTTGTCATAGTTTAAGGCTGCCTCTTTCTTGCTTCCCTGAAACATCCCGCAGTCAATAAGAATTCTGTCTTTTCCTGTAACCAAGCTATAGCAAGAGCCAGTTACTGTCTTGGCAGCTCCAAAAAGTTTTATTTGCATATAATATTTCCTAATAGAACTAGTATTTATTTGTTTTCTTTGTTGAATATTTTATATAATATAAATATTTTTAAAGATATCTGTTTGCTTAAATTTTATGGGGAATAGTATAACAAGGGGCAAGTTAAGTATTCTTGCCTGTGAGTCAGGAAGACATTTTGCAGATAAAATTCAAAAAAAGATTGATGAAAAAATAGGGGATGGAAACAAACAGTTAAAACTTGTAAAATCTAAGGAAGTAAAATTTGCAAATACTGAAAGAAAGGAAGTCATAGGAGAAAGCCTAAGGGAATCAGATGTTTATATTATTCAGGATGTTTCTAACTCTGTTAATGGTTGTTCAGTGGATGAAAACCTAAGAGTATTAAAAACAGCTATTGATGCTGCATGGAGAAGTGATGCAAACCATATAACTGCTGTTATACCTGTATTTCCGTATTCAAGACAGGATAAGCAAGAGGGAAGGGAAGGCATAACTGCATCAGTAATTGCAAGAGAGCTTGAAGACCTTAATGCAGACCAAATCATAACTCTAGATGTACATAATCCTGCTATTGCTGGATTTTTTAGAAAAGCCAAATTTGAAAACCTGCATGCTTCTAAGAACATTATTAATTATATTAAGGAAAATAAAAAAATTTTTGATTTTAAAAATTTAATAGTTATGTCTCCTGATGCTGGTGGAGTAAGAATGGCCAAGCATTATGCTCAAAAACTTGGAACAGGACTAGCTTTTGCTTACAAAGACAGAAATTATGATACACCAAATTCTGTTGAATCAGTCAAAATAGTAGGAGAAGTTAAATCAATGAATGTTTTAATAGTGGATGACATGATTGATACTGCTGAAACCCTAATAAATGTTGTTAAGAAAGCAAAAGAAAAAGGTGCTAAAAAGATATATGTAGCTTGCAGTCTTGCTTTATTTAACGGGTCAGCCATAGAAAGAATAAAAAAAGCATATGAAAAAGGAGATTTAACAGCTGTTATTGGCACTGATGCTGTTTATCACAGGGATGGTTTTCAGGAAAAACATCTTTGGTACAAAGAGGTTTCTGTTGCAAGTTATTTTACAGAGGTTATCATCAGATTAAATCAGCATAAATCAATAAGCAAATTGCTTGAATAAATTTAATAAAAAGTGGTTAAACTGGAAAACAGGATAAGGGTTGGTGTTTTAATCTTTGAAGATAACAAGATATTATTAGTTAAGCATGTTG
>JAHJQG010000060.1 GCA_018819345.1 Nanobdellota archaeon | reverse complement strand
TTTGAATCTAGCAAAACCTTTAATTCCTTTAAAACATAGCTTAACTCCAGGGCAGTAATATTCTTCTTCATAAAAAAAGAAATAAGCTTATTTATATTTAAATCTGTTGCAAAACTGAAAGGGTTTCCTTATCAAGCAGTTTAGTTGCTTTTTTTCCTGTTGTATCAAGAATAAGGATTGTGTGGTTATTTTCAATTGCCTCATTAAGGCATATTTCAAATATTTCAGAATCAAGGTTTTCCCTTATTTTTTCCTTGGTATATCTTTTTTTTTCAAGCCTTTTCTTTAGCTCTTTAAGCTCGCATTTTGTTATAATACACAGGTCAACGTGTTTTGGAGGAATGTACTGGGCCAAATGGGAATCAATAACCAGGTTTTGCTTTGACTTCTTAATAAAATCAACAAGAAACTTAGATAATTTTTCTGTATCAACTATTTCACATTCTTTTTTCTTGTCATACCCAACAGAAAGATGATTTTCTTTGATTAATTTGTTTACATCAATATATTTATAATTAAGTTTTTTTGCCAATGCCTTTGCAAGCTCTGTCTTGCCTGTTCCAGGAGTTCCGCTTACAATAATTATTTTCATTTTAATACAGCCTTGCATTTGTTATCCATGCACATGCAAAAACCCTGGCCGCAGTCCATTGTATCTGGCCTGCATTCCATTGTGCACATTATGCCTTCGCAGTTTGGGGCTTCTCCAGCTGGAACACACTCTGTTGCATGACAGCAGCTAGCTGGAACACAATCTAGGTCTTTAGAGCATTCAGCTTCTAAATCAGTTTCAGTTGGTGTACTATAACAACCACTAACAAAAACCATTGCAAAAACCAAAAACAAGAGATATTTTCTCATTTTAAACAATAACAGCATAATATTTAAATAATTAACTATACTTCTAATAAAAATGCAAAAAGAGATAATAATAGCAACCCGGGCCCATAATGAGCTCATTGATATAACAAAAGAAGTGGAAAAAATAGTTTCTGAGTCAAAAGTAAAACAAGGACTGTGCAATGTTTTTGCAGCTCATGCAACAGCAGCCATCCTAATAAATGAAAACTATGACCCAAACCTAAGGGATGACATTATAAAGGCCCTTAACCAAACAATACCTGAAAGGAACAACTACAAGCATGACCAGATTGATAATAACGCAGCTTCGCATATAAAAGCTGCAATTATAGGCCCATCTGAAACAATACCGGTAAAAGACAGTAAACTTTTATTAGGAACATGGCAGTCAATTGCTTTTTGTGAGTTTGACGGCCCGAGAAGCAATAGAAAAATTATTATAACCATAACCAATCAAAAGATATAAATATTCATAATAAATAAAATATTAAGGGGTGAATTCTATGCAATGTGACCTCTGCGGTGCTAAAACAGAAAACTTATTCAGGGCAATAGTAGAAGGAACAGAGCTTAATGTCTGCAAAGATTGTGCCAAGTATGGAAAGATTATTGAAAAAAAGCCAATTAAAGTAGAAGAAAAAAGGCAATTTACCAAACCTGCTGAGCCGGAAAAAGAAATAATTCAGGTTATTGTTCCTGATTTTGCACAAAGAATCAAGAAGAAAAGAGAGTCTCTTGGATTAAAGCAAAAGGAGTTTGCAAAAAAAACCTCAGAAAAGGAATCACTGATTCATAATATAGAAACAGGCTCTTTTGAGCCAAGCATAAGCCTTGCAAAAAAGCTAGAGAAATTCCTAAAAATAAAGTTGATTGAAGATTATGAAGAAGAGCATAAAAAAGGCTCTAAAACAAAAACAGAGGGATTCACTGTAGGAGATTTAATTAAAATCAAAAAATGAGGCATTATCAAAAATTGTCAGAATACTACAAACTTCAGTTTACAAATGAATGACAATTTTCTCAAATACTGTGGACTTCAATCCACAGTATTTATTTATAATTCTTGCAGTAATCAATATCTTTTTTGTACAGGGAGCATATTATCCTAAGAATTCCATCTTTTGGGATAAAGTCCTCAAAAACATGGCCTTCAATAATCAATGTAGGATATCTGCTTATCCCATGCTGGTCTTTCAGCATTTCAATCATTGGCTCATCAGCATATGTTGAGTCAAGTGCAAAAATAAGCAGCTTGTCCTTAAACTCATTCTTTAAATAAGTTAAGATAAATGCCTGCTCCCCGCAATCCGGGCATTCCTTATCAGTAGAGTAGAAATAAAGTATTGTAACTAAGTCCTGGTCACATATTTTCTTTGTCCTCTGTGCCAAAAGCCAGTAATTAAGCTGTGCAATAATATACTCCCTTTTGAGTGTATGGAAGTCCTTCTTGTTTAGATTAGCATTTCTTTCATAATTCTCTAATCTGGATCTCACTTCCTCAAGATTAAGAATATTCTTTTCAAATGTCTTTGAAACAGCATCGCAGTTTTTTTCCTGGCTCAGCTGGTCAATATAGGCATACTGCAGTTGTAAGCTGCTGTAGTCAAGTTTCTCTATTCTGTTCATTGACTCAATGTATTGAACCCTTTTTCCCTCAATCACTAATCCTAACATAAGGCCAAGGAAGAATATAGATAATGTAAGCAGGGCTGCAATAATATATCTTTTTTTGTTAAATTCTCTTACCATTTTTTAACCTTTTTAAATACCAAATCCTTTGCTATTCCAAGCCATATTGCACCAAGCAGCAGGTAGTAAAATAATATAAAGACCAGTAAGGGCATTACTCCCTGGCTTGTAAGCCTTTGCTTTGTGTATTTATGGGCAAGGGTAAATACTGTCAGTGATACTGTTATCATTACAGCTATTATAATCAGCTTGTAATAATTGAAATCCAGTAGATTGAGATTAAAATTCATGTTAGCTATAAATGAAAATATATCAAAATCAACAAGGCTTAGGTTGTATAGGCCATTAAACAGGGGCTTTAAGACATTGTAAAAAAGCACAAGAACTATTATTGTCATGGCAATAAAGCCAGCGCACAGCACCATGGGCATCTGCAACATGCCAAAGTCACCATATTTTTTTTTAAACATCATCTTCCTGTAATCCCAGACATTAAGAATAGAGCCCTTGTTCCACCTGTTTCTCTGGAAATAAAAATTTTTTAAATTTTCTGGAGGATATGTATATACATCCACATCCAGCAGCTGTATTATCTTGTACTGGTGTTTCTGCAGCCTGAAGGCAATCTCCATGTCTTCTGTATTATGCCCCTGCCTAAAGCCGCCCAGTTTATCAATAACATTTTTTTTATAAAGGCCGAATGGCCCGGGTGTAACATGAATGCAGTTAAGACTGCTCATTATCTTCTTATAGAAGAAGTTCACAATATATTCATAGCATTGTATTTTCTGCAAAATCCCCTTTGGATTTTTAATCTTAATCAATGGCAGAACAGCAGCCACATTATTATCAGCAAAATAAGGCAGCATTTTTTTAAGTGCAGCTTTCTCTACAGAAGAGTCTGCGTCAAGGCATGTGAAAAACTCGCCTTTTGCTGTTTTCAATGCATTATTCAGGGCAACCCACTTGCCTTGGTTATCCTGGTTTATTAGCTTGATATTATAATCATTATGTTCATCAATAAATTTCTCTATAATATCTTTTGTTGAATCTGTTGAGCCGTCATTTACAACAATTATATCTAACTTATTTTTTGGATAGTCAAGAGCAATAACAGAATCAATGGTTTCCAAAATAACATCTTCCTCATTATACGCAGGAACAACAACTGAGACAAGCGGGAACTTTTTAATAACCTTTTTCTTTTCTTCCTTGTTATCTAAAAGAGTTATAAGCCAGAATATTGTGTAGAATAATGTTATTATGTAAACAACTGGCAGGATTAAATTTACTAAATTCATCTTAAACCTCTTTTCTTATTTCCCATATCTCTATGCCTTGGTTGTTGTATATATTATTAAATGTTTCGTTATTTCTGAACAAAAACAAAAGCCCCTGCTGCTCTTTTTCCCAAACCAGGCCCTGCTTCATCTCATTATCAATCCATATATAGCTTATGTTGTATTTATTTAAAAAAGTTCTTGTATTCTTCAAATTTCTGGAATAAAAAATTTCCAAAGAATCATTAAATCTTTCTTTTGCATTGGGGAAATATTCAAGCATTTTATCTGTTACAACAGGCCTTTCTGCAACAGAGCTTATCCAAAATCCCTTTGAGTAGTGGGAAAAAACAATTTCATCCTGGTTTGAGTAATGCCCCAGCCATTCAAGGCTTTTTATTATCTCATTATCAGGCTGCATATTACTAACCCTGTTTAAATATGATACAGCTGAAAATGCTAGTCCGCAGATTATAAGAAGTATGGTAAGATTTTTTATCATCTTAACCTGCCAGTCCATATTTCTTATTCTTACAAATGCATGTCCTGCAAGAACAGCTAACATAAAGTTTAAGTATAAAATAGCATAGCCTGCATAAAACAAGCCTATAAGCATAACAAGCAATGGCAAAAAAATAAAGATGTGCTCTTTTTTCTTTCTCCACATTAAAATAAACCCAATAGATGCAAGCAGAATATTAAAAACACCAATTCCTATTAATGCCCCAAGATCAGATATAGTGCTCTGCAAAATGCTTTCTTTTTGAATGACTTCTGTTTTTTCCTGAAAATAAACAGGCATGAATGCAGCTGATATAAGGATTATTATGGACAAAAGAATTATTGTTTTTTTGGATTTTTCCTTAATCAGATAGGCAAGTAGTATAGCTATAACCAGTAATGCATTGAATATGCCAAAAGGAACTGCTGCAGCAAAAGAAATTAGTGAGAGAACTGTAAAAATTGTCTTTTTCTTTAAAAGAAAGTAAATGCCTAAAAGTGTTAAAAAAACAGGAACTGAATGAGTGTTTGAGATTACACACAGATAAATAAATGCAGGGGATATAACTAGGATTAATGATATAAAAAACCTCTCCCTGATTTCTATTTTAAAGTCCTTGAGAATTAAATAAAAAACAAGGACAGAAAGCATGCCTAATAAAAAAGGGATTAGTTTAGATGCTAAATCAACCTCTATAAAATATCCTATTGAAGCAAGCACAAGGTGGTATGGATTAAATAAATAATTTGGATCATGGATTAGTGATTTTTGCTCAATAATCTGCTTTGCAATAGTTGCATGATAGTATGATTCCTCGCCGATTATTATATTGTTGTAAAATAAAAGCCTTATTAGGAAAGGTATTAATATAATTATCAAAGCTGCAAGCATTACATAAACTAATGTATTTTTTTCTGTTAGTCTCATCTTTCTTCCATCTTACATAATGATTTGTATATCTTAACTTCTTTATCATACACTAATTCAAAACACTTTTCATCTGTCCTGTAATTTAAATCAGTTATATCATAATCACTCATTGACCTCTTGGATAACACAATGTATTTAATATTATATTTATTCAATAAAGGTATTGCATCTGTCTCATAATGTGTTGTGTAAATAATTCTTACATTCTCAAGGCGCTGCTCTGCATCCTTTATTAGCAAGAAGTTTTTATCAATGACATTTTTTCTCTCTGCAACTGCATTTATTAGATAGCCCTGATCAAGGCTAGCCAGAACAACATCTTTTTCATCACTATTGTTTTTTAGCCATAAAAAAGCATCTATTTCATTTTTTGAGGGAGTTTCTTTAATAACCCTGGTTGTGTAGCTAATAGTAGGAACAATAGAGTTAAAGATAAAAACAAAGAAAATTAATGCAATAAATATTGTTTTATATCTTGAGAGCCTTGTCTTGTCTATAAATAATATAAAATCAGAATAAAACTTGCTGAACAATAAAACAAGGATCACGCCAAAAAACACAAGGCCTACTTTGAGCTGTATGAGCCTGAGCCATAATAAAAAAAGAGTAGAGAGAGCAAATCCCATCAACAAATATATTCTTCTGTTTTTCTTTTTAAAAATGTATTTATAAATTATGTATATCCCTGAAACAATGGGTATTATCCCAATATAAAATAGTGCATTCAAAATGTTTAGTTGTGAGAAATACTGGCCAAGCAGTTCTTTTGGTATGTTCTGCCAGATGACAAACTGGCCATGAACCAGGAATGCATTTTTGTATATAACAAAATTAAGCCAGATAACAAGGATTGTTGAGAATATTATTAATTCAAGCTCAGCTCTTCTTTGTTTTAAATGCTCTAGCCTAATAAACAAAAGATAAAGCAATAGTGCTATGATTAATAAGAATGCAGATGGATGCATTAACGCAATTATTATAATAGAAACAATAAAATAACCAATATATTTTTCATGCTTGTTAATCTTTATCAGGGAGTATATTAAAAAGAACATAATTGGGATAACTAATGAAAATACAGAAACACTGTTTACTGTTTCAGCAAAGAATATTGGAATAAAACCAGAGATAAATGATGAGAATAATGCTGCACCCTTGCTCTTTGTTATTTCTCTTGCAATAAGGTATACAATAAAGATAAGGGATGAGGCAAAGATATTTGGCAATAGCTTGCAAACAAGGTTTAATGGCATGAAAAGGTTGAAAAAAGCCAGAATATACTGAAAAAAAGGCTGGAAAAGGAAATTCCTGCCAGAGTAGCTTAAATCATCCTTAAACAATGGCCATCCAGTGTTCCTTATATTCTCAACCTGCCTTATGTTGAAATAAGCATCTTCACTAAAGTAGGGTGTCTGGAAAGCAAAATAAAGCCTTATACCCAGCACAAGGCTGAATATCAGGGCCAGCCATATATATTCCTTTTTAAGCATAGGCCAGGAATAAGATTATCTTATTTATATCTTAGGGTTTTATACCAAATCATAACCTAAACTGCCGCATATTTTCTCTATATAACCTACTATTTCCTTTGCTTTAGCACGCCCTGCATTTTTACTATTTCCATAACTTAAAATCCCAATTGCATAATCACTGAACAGGAAAGTTTTGTATTCCTCCCAAGTATTTCCTTTAAAGGCCTTTAGTATTTTTCCTGTAGCTGTAGGCCCTGCATTATATCCTGTAAGCTGATATTCAAGTTTATCAAAATAATATTTATCCTCCATCATCCTGAAATAGTGAGTTGATATCCTGACATTTACTTCTCTTTTCTTAAGTTCTTCATTCAAATAATTTATTTCACTTTTAGTAAGGTCATCAACCAGCCCTGCATATTGCTTGTACTCAGGAAATTCATTTTTATAATAGGAGGCAACATCTGATGGTGCTCCTGACTCTGCTTTAATTTGCCCAAGACCAATATAACCATCTTCATTTATTACATCTGGGTCAAATTTAGATTCCTGATACCATAATGCAATAATAATAGGGATATCTTCAGTTTTTACAGCATATTTTTCAGCAAGCTCATAAACACTATAATCTTCATCTTTCTCCGGGTTTTTATTGTACAAATCAAATCTTGTTTCTTTTGATTCATAAATAACTTCTTCATCTATGTAAGGAAATTCTGGAAAAGTCCTGTCTATAGTCACATCATAGATATCCTTCTCTTCTATTGCCCGATGGGTAAAGAGCCATAGTTTTTCTATTGAAGAATCATACATCTCTTTCATGCTGATTGGCAATATTTCCACATTTCCTTCTCTGTTTTTTCCTTTTATCCATAGACTTGATGATAACATATCATATATTTGTTGGGATATTGAATCCTTTTGCTTTCTTGCAGTTGTTAACTCTAATTCTGCTTTATCTAAGTCTTCCTTTGCTTGTTTTAGTTTTTCAGGTAGTTCTTCTGGAAGCTCTTCATACCCCATTTCATTCTTTAATTTTTCAAACTCTTCTTCTTTTATTGTTAAGCCATATGATGCTTGCTTGATCCTTTCTACAGAATTTTCAAGCTCTTTTTTTAAATCATTTCTCTTGATTATTGCTTCTTCCTGAGATTTAAAAATGGTAAGGTCAATATCACCATTATTGTAATTGATTACGGTTTTTTTGTTAAAAGGTATGTCTCTCATGCTTGCCAGGAATTTTCTTCCAATGGTTGCCTTTCCATTGCTAAATGTTAAAGAATACCCTTTTTCATTATCTTTGTATTTTATAACCTTTGCAGCGCCATCAATCTTTATCTTATCCCACGGATCGCCGCTGTGGCCTTTCCCCATATCCCTGTATGAAATACAGTTTGTCTTGCAGCCGTCATGAAACATGTAATTATCTATGCTTGATATTGTAACAAGCAGATTATTTTCTGGGTCTATGTTCTTAAATTCAAATTTTTCATCATCAGCAGTATTTAGCTCAAGACTTGTATAAGTTCCGTAAAGGTTTATTTTAAATGGGCTTGTCTCATAGTCAACTGAAATTTTTCCTTTTACAACAGTAGGTATATTATCCTCTATTCTGATGTTTGTTTTGTCTTCTATTGATTTAATTTTTTTCCCATTTGTTGTTGAAAATATAACTCTCTCATTAATTATGACATCTGTGTTTGCTTCGCCAACAACTATTGGTGTATCATCTTCAATAATTATTTTTACCTTATCAGAATTTGAATGGATATGTATTTCATGACCTTCCTTATCAATTGTGAACAAATCTATATTTTCACCTAAAAACATTCCATCATCTTTCCATTCAACATAACCTCCATCAGAATTGAAAGTATAACCCTTGCCATTAATCTCAAAAGTAGCAGAAGATTTTCCTTTTATAAAATTAATTTTTGCGTATCCATTCTCTACAAATATTGAGTCAATGCTATCAATAGAGTTTTCTATGTTTATTGTGCCAATGTTTTTTGCAGTAAAGGATTTAACTCCTGCCTCTTTTAGAAAGTCACTTGTGAAAACAGTACTTCCAGCAGAATTCTCGACACTTAAATGATAATTATTGTTCTGGTTAAAGGAAATCCCTGTTATTTCCATTATCTTTCCTTCATCTGTTTGGTACATGTGGATATCAACAGGACTTATTGTTGTCCCGGTTTCAGCAGAACTATCCCCATTAGCATTTATCATAGGGCATATAATTATAAAAAGCAAAAGAAAAATTATTATAAAGTCAACTGAAATTACTTTAAATTTAAGATCCATGTTATTTTGCACCTGATGTTACATCCTCAACATAGCCCGGCAGTATTTTTGCTTTATCCTTACCGAGTATTGCAATTCCCTTGTCTGACTTAATGAATGCCTTAAGGTCATTCCAGTCTCCTCCACCCTGGACATTGAATTCATTCATCAACTTGTTTGTGACCGTAGGCCCGGCATTATAGGCCATTAAGTAAATATCAACTTCATCTCCATCATAATTATAGGTTTCCTTTGGCTCTGAAAAGCCGTAAGACTTTCCATAGTGTTTCTCAATTCTTGTAAGGTAATCAAATCCAACTTTAAGGTTAAAGTCTGCATCATTCTTAAGTAGATTAGCTAATTTCTCATTACTATATCCTTTATAATCTTTGTATTCAGGTTCATTTTTTATAAGGTCATTAACTGCACTTAATGTTGCCTGAGTAAGACCATAAGAGAAATAATAAGATCTTTCCTGGTCCATTGATGATTCTTTTTCTAATAAGGAAATAAACAATGACTTTTTTATGCTTCCACCGGGATACTCATCATAAATATCAGAAACTTTATCATACAAAGATATGTCTCCTATTTTAACTTTCATAGATTTTTCTTCTAGTTGAGTTAATTTTGTTGGAATAGTCTCAGGAATCTTTTCAGGAACAATATTTTGTATATTATCCCTCTGGTTATTTAATTCAACCTTTGCAGTTTTATCATCATAAAATCCATATTTGTCTGCCTTTATCTCCCCTGACTTCTCAATGCTGAGTGCAACTGCATTATTATAGTTAATGACTGTTTTCTGGCTTAAGCCATCGGCTTCCTTAAATGGCTCAAGGTCAGTAGCCCTGTAAATCTTTACATTTCCATCCTCAAACCTTATTGTTCTTGTTTCATCACCAAAGGATTTAACAACAAGAACATTGCCGTCAATCTTTGCCTTGCTCCATCCTATCATATCTTTGTAGGAGATGCAGTTTCCCTCACATTCCTCTGTCTTATGAAATTCTCCTGTTTTTATTATAATGTCCTTTCCATCAATATTCTCAAACTCAATCTTTTCCTTTTCTGACTTAACAAGCTGTAGTGAGCTGCCCTTTCCCGAAAGCTTTATGCTGCCTAATGAATCCTGTTTGTAGTCAAGAGAAGCCTTTCCCCTAATTTCAATTATTTCTCCTAATGTTATTTCTGTCCCCCCTTTTAGTGATGTGAATGATTTTCCGTCAGAAGTTGTGATTGTTATTCCATCGCTGAAGCGCATTTTTTCATTAATCCACTCAACAGTTCCCTTCCCAGCAGTTATTTCATAAGTCTTGCCATCTCTCTCAAAAGTTAATTTATTTGGAGTGTCTGATTCAGCAAATGTTATCTTTGTAACTCCATCCTTAATGGATATAAGCTCAATGTCTGCATTCTCAATATTTATTACCTCATTCTTCGATATAATCTTCTTTATCTCGAGCGTTTTTATCTCATCTTTTGAGATTATGGTGCTTCCTTTTGACTTTGAAAAGTCAAAACTTCCATCTTTGTTCACAATAACACCTGGAGTTTCCTTGTTAAGCTTTTCAAAAAGAACATCTTTATCACTTACATCCTGAACAGCATTAGTCAAATCATTAGTCTCTGCAGTTGTTGGTTCATCACTTATACCATGTTTATCCCTAAGGGCATCTATTAAATCCTGTGATATTGCAGAGACATTAATATTGACTAAAAATAAGCACATGGATATAAAGATAATAAAAACCATTATTGATATTTTCTTAAGATTTTTTTTATTCCTCATCTTCTTCTAAAGAACTTTCTTTGCTTTCATTGAAAAGGTTTGCAAAAAGAAGCACGAATTCCAAATCTCCCTCAACCTCTGAGCGGTTGTCAAGAAGCGAGTAAATTATTATATTTTCATCATAAGGGTAAATCTGGAAGTTAACATCCTGCCCAACAAGATAAGTCATGTCTATCCAGTCCGGGTCTTCAATCTCCTTTCCAACTATTTCTTTTGCTATGCTGTGCATATGTCCAAGCCTTACTGGAAAATTCCTGTAAAATTCTTTTATCTCTGTCTTAGAATCACCTTTTTTTATAGTTATGGGATAATCAATATTGAATTCAACATTGTTTTCATTTATTTTTGTTTTTGTATTAATTTCGCCAAATTCAAACTCAAAGCCCATATCACTAAAAACATTAAGGCTTTCAATGCATTCTGGCAGTGCCCTGTTTACATATGAAGAAAGCTCTTGCTCCATTTCTTCAATTGCTGGAGAAGTATCCCTTCCCTTGTAATACCAGTATGCTATTTTTGCATAAGCAGACTCAAAGTAAAGATCAGGTGTTGTTGTGTAGCCGCCCTGAACTCCAAGCAGATATAAAGCATCAGAAGCAGATGATTTAACACATAAATCAACATAGTATTCTATTGGTTTTATATCACTAGATTGTAAAACATCTAAATCTCCAATTTTATTTTTATTCAAATAAAGTATAATAAACATGCTAAAAACTAAAATAAGCCCTACAATGATAAATATTGTTATCTGCCCTCTTTTTTTCATATTTTTTCATTAACAAAGTGGATATATAAAACTTTTGATTTATTTTATGAAGATAGTTATGTTTAGTTTCTGCTGTCCCTGCCAGACAATCCTTTCATCTGTTATTTTAAAACCATGCTTTTCTGCACTTTCTTTTAGCAAATCTGCTGCCCTTGATATCAAGACAATCTTTCCTTTTTCTGAAAGAATATATTTCGCAGCATAAAAGAATTCATCATAGGTTTTCTTTGTTTTTTTTAAGTCATACTTTGAAAAAATTGGCTTTGTAGCAATCAAGTCAATCTCATTCTTATCAAACCTTGTGTCAAGCCATTCAAGGTCTGCTCTCGAGAATTCTATATTCTTGTTAACTCCTGCTATCTTTGCATTCTTTTTTGCAGACCTTATATGGTATAACTGCTGGTCAGAAGCTGCAATAAATGGCTTATTTTTACTGTCTTGTTTATTAAAGAAATTATCAAAATCTTGTTTTTCAAATGGCTTTAGTTTAAGAAAAGCAAAATCCTCTTTTCTGTAATAATTAACAGAGCCATTGTTGTAAAGTGCTGCCTCTATTGGAATAACCCCGGAGCCGCAGAAGGGATCAAGAAGCTTTTTTTGTTTTTTATAACCAGCTATCCTTAATAATGAATAAGCTATTGTTCCCTTTATGTCAGATGCACTGCTGAAAACCTTATAATCCCTTTTGCTCAAGTCAAATCCGCAGAAGTCAATTCCCAGATAACATCTTTCATTAAAGATATAAACATAAAATATCAAATCAGGGTTTTCAAGGTCAACTTTCTGCTCATATGCTTTTTTTTCTTTAATGTTATTTATAATAAAAGCCCCTGTTTCTTTTTCTATATCCTGGCTGCTGAAGTCATCATTAGTTAAGTGCCTGCATAATACCTTAAAACTCTTATTCTTATCAAGCCATTTATCAAGGTTTATTTTTTTAATTCTTTTTTCTATGATTTTAAGGATATCATTAAAATTAGTTTGAATTTTAAACTCATCAAATAAGCAGGTAACCTTAATTATTGACTGCGCCTTATAAGCTAAAGTACATAAGTCAATTATTTTCTTTGGCTCAAATAATACAACTGTTTCCTTAACCTTAGAGCTAACTTTAATTAATTCCTTAACCTCTAAAGCAGCTATGTCTTCTATTCCCTTGTGTGTTATTGCAACTGCCTTCATGATAACAAAGAAAAGCTTGGTGTATTTAAATGTTTAGCAGTCTATTTTCCAGTATAAATAATTAAATTTAAAAAGTCCTGTTTTTTTCTTCTCAGCAGATAGTCATGAAAAAGATTGAATTAAAGACAGACATATTACTTGGGTTCTTTATATGCGCATTAATCCTTGCAAACACACTTGGAAACAAGATAACTACAATTCTTGGTGTGAGGGTTTCTGTTGGTATATTCTTTATCCCAATATTATTTCTTATAACAGACATTATTTCAGAGGTTCTTGGAAAGAAAAAAGCACAGGAGTTTGTTTATATCTCAATATTTGTTTTAATATTCACCTTAATCATGATGTATGTTGCAATAAAGATGCCACCTAATGAGACATGGGGAAACCAAGAGGCTTTTGCATCTGTTTTTTCAAGCAACCTAAGAATGATTATTGCAAGCATTATAGCCTTTATAACAAGCCAGTTCCATGATGTATGGGCATTCAATCTATTGAAGAAAAAAACAAAAGGAAAATACTTATGGTTAAGAAACAATGTTTCCACGATTGTAAGCCAGTTCATAGACACAACAATCTTCATGTTTATTGCATTCTATAAAATAAACCCAAGGTTTACAGCTTTATTTATTGTAAGTTTGATAATACCTTATTTTATTTTTAAGGTAGTATTTGCTTTGCTTGACACCCCTCTCTGTTATCTTGGTGTTAAGTGGTTAAGAAAAGAATAGGCCTCTCCAACAAGAAATATTGACCCTGTTATGAGTATTAAATCATCTTTTTTTGCTATTTCTCTTGCATAGGTTATTGCTTTCTTTAAATCTGGAATTATTATGAAATGTTTGAAAAACCTTGATATCTTTCTTGGGTCTCTTGCTCTTGAAACATTTGCTTTTGTGAGTATCATTTTAGGGTTAAGATTATTTATTTTTTTTGATATTGATATAATGTTCTTGTCTTTCATTACACTTAAAATAACTATTAAATTATTATAATCCAGCTCTTTCATTGATTTTACAAGTGCCTTTACCCCATCAGGATTGTGTGCACAATCCAGTAAGATGTTCTTTTTTATGAATTCAAAGCGGCCAGGCCAGCAAACCTTTTTTAGTCCTTCTAAAACATGTTTTTCAGGAATTTTCAGTTCCTTTAATGCAGCTACTGCAGTTGAGGCATTTTCAATCTGGTAATCCCCCTTTAGATTTAGTTCTATGTTCTTTAACCTTTTCGCAATAATTAATCTAGAATTTTTTTTATTGGCCATCTTTTTTATAATAGAAAGTGCCTTTCCCCTGGCACTTGTTACAACAGTTGAATTGTTTTTTATTATCCCTGCTTTCTCTCTTGCAATATCCTTAAGGGTATTACCCAAAACATCCTTATGCTCAAGCCCTATGTTTGTTATTATTGATAATATTGGTTTTGCTGTGTTTGTTGCATCCAATCTTCCACCCATACCAGTTTCAATTACAGCATAATCAACTTTTTTTTCTTTGAAATAAAGGAAAGCTATTACTGTCAGTGTTTCAAAAAAAGTAAGAGGAATATTATGCTTTTTTTCAAGATTTGAAATCCTATCTGCAATCCCATTAAAGTCTTTATTTGAAATTAGTTTGTTGCTTATTCTTATTCTTTCATTTATTTTAACTAGGTGCGGAGAAGTGAACATCCCAACCTTGTATCCTGCAGTATTTAAGACAGAAGACATCATTGCACATACAGAGCCCTTTCCATTTGTTCCTGCAACATGTATTATCTTCAAATCTTTTTCAGGATTATTGATTAGTTTTAAGAATTTCCTTATATTTGTTAATCCAAACTTCTTTGCTGTCCTTTCAAGAATCAATACTTTTTCAATAGAATTTACTTCAAGATTTGTAAGTTTCATTTTAGTTGGCTTAAATTAATGATTTACAAATTTATTTTTACTAATAAAAAATTATTAAAATGAATCAACTTTCGAGAATATGCGTGACTTTCTGCCAGACCTCTTCTGAGATGTCCTCTCTTATCCTGAGTTTTCCACCAGGAGCACAGTCAATCTTGTCCCAGCCATATTTTTCTGCAGCATAGAGGTATGCATCTGCAGCATCCCTTAAATGCTTTAAGTCAGCCTCATGTATGTCTTTCATCTTTCCGTTTTCTATGTATTCCCTGATATCCTTTTGTTCTATCATATTGTATCCTATTTCAGGAGGAATGTAAAGCAGTATGTTTTTGTCTGGTTTTGGAATTTTAAATATATTAAACTCCAAGTCAAAAAGCCATTCAAGGTATTTGTTCCTTTCCTGAATATTTTTTATTTTTCCTCCCTGATGACCAACATTAGCAGAAACATATCTGTCTGATATCACAATTTTTCCTTCTTCAAGCCATTTCTTTATCTTGAATGAAGCTTCATACCTGTCACAGGCATAGAATATGGATGCCCTGTAAGGACCAACTTCCTCAGCAGAACCAAACTTTCCGTTAAGGTATTCATCAACCAAGGCTGCACTTTTCTGACCATGTTGGGGAAAATCTGCAATCTCAACTTCATATCCCTCTTTTTTTAGCTTCTTTACAAGCATCTTTATCTGGGTAGTCTTGCCACTGCCATCTGTTCCGTCAATTACTATAAATTTTCCTTTCATTTTAAACCTTAATTTCTGAATATAACGGATATTTTTTACATAAGTTAAGGATATCCTGCCTTACATTTTCTCTAACATTTTTTTTATTAATATTTTCAATTACTTTGTTCATTAAGTCAGCGATTATTTTCATATCATCTTCTTTAAAGCCACGGGTTGTTATTGCAGGTGTTCCAATTCTTATTCCACTTGGGTCAAATGGGCTTCTTGTGTCAAATGGAACCATGTTCTTGTTGCATGTTATGCCTGCCTCATCCAAAGCAGTTTCTGCCTGTTTTCCTGCAACTCCTTTGTTTGTAAGGTCAATAAGCATCAGATGGTTGTCTGTTCCATCACTTATTAATTTAAAGCCGTTATCAATCAACCCTTCTGCAAGAGCCTTTGCATTCTTTAAAACCTGCTCAATGTAATCCTTAAATTCTGGCTTTAAAGCCTCGCCAAAAGCAACTGCTTTTGCAGCAATCATATGGTCTAAAGGGCCTCCCTGCATTCCAGGAAATACTGCAGAGTCAATCATTCTTGCCATGTTCTTTTTTGAGTCTGGGTGATATTTCTGTTTTAGCCTGTCTTCATTCATGCTTAATATTATAGCGCCTCTTGGCCCCCTTAATGTCTTGTGTGTTGTTGTTGTAACAACATCGCAATATGGAAAGGGCATCATGTGTTTTCTTGCAGCTATGATTCCTGCAAAATGTGCAACATCTGCCATAAGATAAGCACCAACCTCATCAGCTATCTCCCTGAATTCCCTGAAATCAAGATTTCTGGGATAAGCGCTGTAGCCAGCAAGAATCATTTTTGGTTTTTCCTTTAGTGCAATTTTTCTTACTTCATCCATATCAAGCCTTTCTGTTTCCTTTGAAATTCCGTAAGAAACAAAGTTGTAGAACTTGCCTGAGAAGTTTACAGGGCTTCCATGAGTCAAATGGCCTCCATGATCAAGCTTCATCCCAAGAATTTTATCTTTTAAATTAAGCAAAGCAAAATAAACCTCCATGTTTGCCTGGCTTCCTGCATGGGGCTGCACATTTGCATGCTCTGCATCAAATAATAATTTTGCGCGCCCTATTGCAAGGTCCTCAGAAATATCAATAAACTGGTTTCCCCCATAATACCTTTTATGAGGATAGCCTTCAGAGTATTTGTTTGTAAGCCATGTTCCCATTGCTTCTAACACTGGAATGCTTACAAAATTCTCAGAAGCAATTAATTCAACTGACTCGCGCTGCCTTTTCAGCTCTTTTTTTACTGCTTCAGCAATCCTTGGGTCTGATTTTTCAAGCTCATTAAGGTTTATCATTTTACAGCGGCTCCACCCTCTTCAATTTTTCCGTCATTTCCTCTGACTTAAGCCTGCCAAGCTCTTCCTCGCTGTAGTTGCATACAATGTATTTTGAAAGCAGAGGGTATTTTTTCTTCATTATCTTATAGAAATTGTATGCTATCAACCTATATGATGCATGGGCAAGAGGCGTTGTTCTAAGCTTTATGAAATGATGAATCTCCCTAAGATTCATTGTAACAAGGAACCTCTTTCTGAAACCAAATGGAAGTATATACTGGGCCTGCAATGGGTATTTTTTCCTTATTTTTTCATAAACTTCTTTTGCCTTTTCCATAGCTGCTTTGTATTTTTCTTCAACACCAGCATGGGTTATATCTTCAGGAATATCATATCCAAGATCTGTTGTTAAAATTTGGTTTGTCTGGGTGCATATTCTATGCCTTTGCAGATCCCTGAAAGCCCCATAATCCATAACAACATCAAAACTAAAGCTTATGTGTTCAAGCTCCCTCATAGGGTAATCAAAATCCTCCATATTCTCAAGATAACTATCAAATATCTTTTCTTTTTCCTTTTGAGACATTGATTTCACTTTTTCAATAACTTTGTTGAAGGGTTGGTTCTTGTATCTGTAAAGGATTGCTGCTATCAATGTGTCATCTCCATCTTCAGGACATTTTATTAGAGTAACTGGCTCGGACTCAGCATTTTCTATTTCAATTTTTTCTGAAAGTTTGGTCATTTCCTGTTGTGTTTTCATAAAGTAGTCTTTCTTGTCAGCAAATTTTAAAAGAGAAGGAAGCACCTTTTTTGCCTCTTCCTTGACTATCTCACCAACCTGGTTCATTTCCTTTAATGGGTGTGATAATAATTTAGATATTGCATGTGCAAGCTGCCTTGCATTTACTGTCCATCCCAAGCTTGTTTTTGTGCATGTTGGAAGCAGGTATCTTATTGCATCAAATCGTCTTGCTGCACATGCACGCTCCCATGCTGGCAAAGGGGTTTTTTTATCTCTGGGTGCAACCTTTTTTACATATTCAAGCACTGGCTCATGAAGATTGCAATAAGTCTTGAACAAAAAATCAATAAGCTCTTTTATTTCTTCATAATACTCTGAATTCTTCAAATCCTCATCAATGTAGAAAGATCTGTTATCAAAAGATACATATCTTGTTGATTTTTCTATGAAAGAGCATAACCTGTTATCTTCAATCACCTTTGTTGCAAGTATGCTCACTCCTTCCAGGCAGAGGCCAATTACAGCACCTTCTGCAATAGAGCTGTGTCCATAACCCAAAACCCATCTTTCCATGAACTGGATTGCCTTTTCTGTTGCATGTTTTGTTTGTATGCCTCCTTTTGTTTTTGAAATTTCTTCACTCAATTTACTGAAATTTTCAGGGTCTTCTTTCAAAAGTTTAAGAAAACTCTCTCTCAAACCTGCTCTAGAACGGCTGTAGCGTGCCTGCATCAATGCCCAAACCTCTGGATGGAAGTTATGGGTTGCAAAAATCGGTTTATTTAGATTTGTAAAGAAATAATTTAGAACCTCTTTATCTTCTTCTGAATAATACATTAACTAACACCCCAATATTTAGAGTTACAGATTATTTAAAAAGATTGTTATTAGCTAGAATATATCATAAAAATCCACTAAAGGATTTTTAGGATGCCAGAAATGCTCATTTAAATACTAAAGTATGTGGTTTTGCAAGCATTTCTGTGCATAAAGAATATTCATGAGCTGTTTAATACCTTTGCAGCAGAAACAACTCTATCATCAATATTAAGCCTCATAAGCCTGACTCCCTGCGTATTTCTTCCTATTACAGATATTCCATTTGCAGGCATTCTTATTATAATCCCCTTCCTGCTTATCAGTATAATCCCATCATTGCCATTGACAAATTTTATAGCAACAACCTTTCCATTTCTCTCTGTGCATTGTATATTTATCACTCCTGAGCCACCCCTGTTTATCAGGCGGTATTCCTCTATCATTGTTCTTTTTCCATATCCATTTTCTGTAACAGTAAGTAAAGTGTGGTTATCTTCTGCAATTATCATTCCAATGACATAATCATTTTCTTTAAGTCTTATACCTATAACTCCTCTTGAAGTCCTGCCTATTGGCCTTGCATCTTTCTCACTAAATTTAACAGCCATTCCATTTTTTGTTGCCAAAAGTATGTTTTTTGTTCCATCTGTAAGAACTGCATTAATTAATTCATCATTAGAATCAAGATTTATTGCACGGATTCCATTTGCCCTTGGCCTTGAATATGCACTTAGGTCTGTTTTCTTTATAATTCCATTCTTTGTTGCTAGAAGCAGATAATACCCATTCTTGAATTCCCTTATTGGAATAACAGAGGTTATTTTTTCATTCCTGAGGTTTAAAAGATTAACAATTGCCTTTCCCTTTGCAATCCTTGATTCCTCTGGCACTTTATACGCCTTGAGCCAGTAAACCATTCCTTTGTCTGTGAAAAACAATAAGTATGAATGAGTTGATGTAATAAAAATATACTCAACAAAATCCTCTTCCTTTGTTTTTGTTGCTATCACACCCTTTCCTCCCCTGTGCTGCTGCTTGTATGTATCAAGAGGAAGCCTTTTTATATATCCTGCATGAGTTACTGTGATAACCATTTCTTCTTCTTTTATTAAATCCTCTATCTCAATATCTTCCTCAATGTCTATAAAATGTGTTCTTCGATCATCACCATATTTTTTCTTTAGCTCTAATAGCTCGTTTTTTATCATATCAAGAATCTTCTGCTCTGATGCAAGTATTTCTTTTAATTGCTCTATGAGCTTTAATAATGATTCAAACTCCTGTTTTATTTTCTTTTGCTCAAGTGAGCTTAATTTTTGCAGTTTCATATCAAGAACAGCATTTGCCTGCTTTTCAGTCAGATTAAAATTTGAAATTAATAATTTTCTTGCATCCTCTGTTGAGCCTGATTTTTTTATCAGTGTTACAACCCGGTCAATGTTTGCAAGCGCAATCCTAAGCCCCTTTAAAATATGGGCTCTTTCCTCTGCTTTTCTTAAGTCAAATTGTGTTCTCTTTTTTATAACCTGCCCGCGGTGGTTTATATGGCAAATAATCAATTCTTTCAGGTTAAGGACTTTTGGCTGGTTATTTACAAGTGCAAGGTTTATGATTCCAAATGAATCCTGCATTCTTGTATGCTTGAACAGCTGGTTAAGAACAATCTCTGGGTTTGCATCTCTTTTTAGCTCAATAACAACTCTTATTCCTTCCCTGTCGCTCTCATCCCTTAAGTCAGATATCCCTATGATTCGCTTATTTCTTACATTATCTGCTATCTGCTCTACAAGATTTGATTTGTTAACCATGTAGGGAATTTCAGAAACAATTATTGCTTTTTTATTTGCTTTCTCAATAACCTCTGTTTTTGATCTTATAACTATTTTTCCCCTTCCAGTATGATATGCATTTATTATGCCTGCTCTGCCGCAGATTAATGCGCCTGTAGGAAAATCAGGCCCTTTTATTATAGAAAGAAGCTCATCAACAGTTGTATCTGGGTTATCTATAACCTTTATTATACCATCTGCTACCTCAACAAGGTTATGAGGAGGCATATTAGTTGCCATTCCAACAGCAATACCAGAAGAGCCGTTAATCAACAGATTAGGCAGTTTTGATGGAAGCACTACTGGCTCTTTTGCTGAATCATCAAAGTTTGGCTGGAATTTTACAGTCTCTTTATCAATGTCTTCCAGCATCTCTTCTGCAAGTTTTGATAGCCTTGCCTCAGAATATCGCATGGCAGCTGCTGAATCACCATCAACTGAGCCAAAGTTGCCATGTCCCTGTACTAAAGGGTATCTTAATGAGAAATCCTGGGCCATCCTGACTAAAGTATCATAGATAGCTGCATCACCATGCGGATGGTATTTGGCCATGCAGTTTCCAACAACATTTGCTGATTTCCTGAATGGCTTGTTATGGAAAAGGCTATTCTCATACATGGTGTATAAAACCCTTCTGTGCACTGGCTTAAGGCCATCGCGTGCATCTGGCAAGGCCCTTCCAACTATAACACTCATGGAGTATGAAATATAAGATTCCTTCATCTCATCAGCTATTAATCTCTTTATAATTCTCTGTGGTTTTTGCTCGTTTTCAGGCATTTTCTCTCGATAAATAGTAATTCAGCATAGTTTATATATCTTTTGTATAATGGCTAGAAGGCCTGTAATACCTGAATTCAATGGTTTCAGCTATTTGGAAAATTATGAAAATCATAAAAATCCACAGAAAACTTCTACCAGAATCTAAAGATGCTGGCTTGACAGGGTTTTCTTTTAACAGTGGATTTTTAGGATGCCAGAAATGCTCATCCGCATACTAAAGTATGCAGTTTTCGCAAGCATTTCTGTGCATAACTGTTTTATAATGCCAAGAATCAGCTGTTATGTTTTTATATTTTTGATTAATAAATTGTTATTTAAAAAATATAAACTGTTTGTTAGTATTTTTGAGTAATAAAAAACAAAAGATTTATAAGTAAAAAAATAAATCAGCTTGTGTGCATTTAAAATGGGGGGTTCTATTACAGAAATCATTGAAAAGCATATAAGGGAATTAAATATTAGTCCTCGTAGTACAAAAAAGATTTTGAAAGAGGTTGTAGGAGCAATAACAAATATTGAGGAGATTAAAGCTTCAGAAGGGGTATGTAAACGCTTGGGAATTAATTATAAAAATAGGATAAAAGAGATTGAAGAAGAGAAGGGTAACAAATTAATTAAAAAGCTTGATAAAGGAAAAACTGAATTCAATAAAAGTTTTGTTAAAAAACTAGAACAAATTTGTAGACCAGACCAAATAAAAACATGGTTCCTTTATTATATTTCAATTAAAGCAAGGCAACATAATGAAAAATTAGTTCTTTCTAAAGACCTAATGAAGGTTGATTATCTAAATGCTTTTATTAATGAATTGAGTAAAGCTCTTAAAAATTTAATAAAAACATATTCTGCCAAAAGCAAAAAAATATTAGAATCAGAATCCAAGAATTATGCAAAAGAATACCACAAAAAAAATAGAATTGCTAAATTAGAAGAAGAGCTTAGTAGTAAGTATGGTATTACGGGTAAAGAAAGCATTGAAGCAAAAGGAGTTAGTTATTTGAAAATAATATCAGAGGGTAAAGAAAAAGATGAAGCAGGCGAACTTGTCTTAAAATTGCTTAAATGCACGGGAGTAATGGGTCAGTGGCAAATAAGAAATGCTAAACAAAAAAGATATGACTATTTCAGAAAAAAGTCTTTAGAAAAAACCAAAGAGGAGACAGCTTCAGAAGAAACCTTAGATGAAAAAACAAATGAATTACAGGCAGATGATTATGATAAAAATGAATCCCTTAGAGATTTAATTAAAACAATCAATGATGATAAAAAGGAACCTCATAGGGATTTAATTAAAACGATTAATTATGATAAAAAGGAACCCTATGAATCCTTAATTGAAAAGATTGAGAGTAAAGTTAGTACAATGCCAGGGAAGACTAAAAAACAAATAGAAAAAATAAGAGAATTTATTGTAGAAAAATTAGCAAGATATTGGGGGGAATACAACATAAAATCCCCTGTTGATATTATTAATGTAAAAAGACCTTTTGCGGATAAGTACTTTGGAAATTTTGAAAATTTTGATAATGCTCTAAATAATAAAGCAGAGGAAATACTTTCTAAAATATGTAATGGAACCCTAATAGTTAAAAAATCTTATGAAAAATATATTAGTTTTATAGACATGGAGGGTTACCCGGAAGGTAGAATAACAAGTGCAATTTCAAGTGGTAAGAATTTTATTATGAAATATGTTTGTCAGGAATTACAGCGTTGGATAAGATTGGAAAATAAAAATAAAAAACATTATGATAAAAATTCTCTAGAAAATGGTTTAAAGATAGACGAACCAATAAAGTTAAGTAGTGTAACAAACCTTTTTGATAAAGGTGTTAATCTAAGACTTTATAAACAAACTGAATTTGAAATTGTATTAAATAAATGCGTACCAATAGAATATGTTAATATTATAGTAGAAGAGATGAAAAAATAACTATCTAAAAAATAATGAAAATAATATAGTTCAATGGTGGTTTTTGGTTACTGCTTCTGGTGGTTTTGAACTTGTGTTTCATACCAACCCCTTGGGTATTTTTTATTTAGTTAATTCTTCTGGAATATTAAATGGTCCTTTTGAGTATATAACCTCCTCGCATTGAGATATACATCGTTTACATACATCAATCATTATCCTATATTTTTCCATAATATCTTCACTCTCAACAGAAGAGCCGTAACGTGCATTTTCTCTTTCGTCTACATCTGATTTTTCTTCCTTATCACTATATACCGTGATCCTATCAATAAATTCATCATCATATTCAATAAGTCCTTTATCTTTTAGGTATCTCAAGAATAAAGCAGTACAACGCTGATTTCTACTTTCTACCCCAAATTTTGCAAGAATAGCTAAGGCGCAATAATACATTGTATAAAACCATTCTTCTGGAATTTTGTAGTCTAATCTTTTTTCTTTGTATAGCTCACAAATCTCTAAGTTTTTCTTAGCTTTCTGAATATATTCTTCAGCCTCTTTGTCATTCCTTCCCACAATTAATATCCCTTTGTGTTTCTTCCCTTTCTCTTCGTCCTTTTTTGCACTTAAAAAACAATTTCTTACTTTAGTCATTTTTTGACGGTCTCCTTCATAAATCGTATAAATTTTTCTTGACCAAATAATATTGCCCCTTTCTTAATAGCATCAAGCAAGGCTTTATTTGGCTTTTTTAATTCTTCTTTAAATTCCCCTTCTGTAAAATTAATAGCATGAATTTTCTTAAGTTGGGATTTTTGTATTTTATCAAGTATTTTCTGTATCTTTATAAATTTTCTTTTTTGGGATACAATCACTATGTCAATGTCTTTAGCTTCTTTGGGTGAATGAATAACACTTCCAAAAAGAATCATAAAATATACTAATTTTTCAATATCACCAAAATTTGATTGCCATCTTCTCTGTTGTAGTGCTTCTTCTGCAAGATACAAAGCTAATGATTTTTCTACAATAATACTTTCCCAATTAAGGCTTGTAATAGATGTACTAGTTTTTCCAGAACCTATGGAAGTTAATTTCACAAAATCTTCTGATTGCAATTGTTTAAGAGTTTTCCAGACCCCAACCCGACTCATGTTTAGTTCTTTTGCCAGGGAAGTTATGGTGTGGATTCTAGATAAATTCTTTAATAAAATTAATGCTAATCTTTTTGTTGTGTTATCTATTACCATTTTGTTAACAATTATTAACTATAAGTTAATAGTTATATTTAAATCTTTCGTTTTGAATCTATTTTATAATAGCAAGGATTAAGAATTTTAAACTTTCTTAACGATATTATCTGTTATTTTAAAGGAACGCCCGCAGTAAACACCTTTTTTTATGTTAATTTAAAAAGGAAAAATTTATATATGTGGTGTATATACTTATATATGTGATGTAATATGGTACAAGCTGTAATAAATATAACTGAAAACACTAATCGGGTATTAAATATTGTAAAGGCAAAATTCGGCCTTAGGGATAAGTCTCAGGCTATTAACCTGGTAGTGGATGAATATGAAGAGAATTTTCTAGAGCCACAGTTAAGGCCTGAGTACATTAAGAAATTAAAGAAAATAAAGAAACAGAAAGGAATCCGTTTTAAGAGTTTTGATGGACTAAGAAAACACATTGAAAACCTTTAAATGATTTAAGATATGAGGGACAATGAGTACATATGAATTTGAGATAAAACCCGAATTAGAGAAAAAACTTGTTAAGTTATACAAGAAAGATAAACTAACATATAAAAAAATCATGAAAAAGATATATGAAATCATCAATTCACGCGATATAGAACATTATAAAAACTTAAGATATGATATGAAAGACTCTAAAAGAGTACATATGGGCCATTTTGTTTTGGTGTTTAGTTTTGATAAACCCAATAATTTTGTTTCTTTTGAAGATTTTGACCACCATGATAACATATATTTATAGAAATTATAACAATTATTAAAAAATTAAACTTTCTTAACAATATTCTCAGTTACTTTAAAGAAACGGCCGCAGTAAACACACCTTTTTCTCTTTTTTGTGAGTATAGGCGTTGCACTGTTGTATTTCATCTTTTGGCCGCATTTCGGGCATTTTAGTAAAAGCATTTTATGTAGATTTTTCTTTAACTTCTTATTCTTTTTCTACTGGCTCTTTTGTTTGTTCTTTTGTCTCTTTTTCAGCTGTTTCTCTTTGTTCTTTTCTTTCTTCTGTTCTTTCAGTTCTTATCTCTTCTGCCTCTTCCTTGGTTTCTTCTAATTCCTTTTCTTTTTTATCTTGTTCTTCTGTTTTTTTGGCTTTTGTCTCTTCTGCTTTTTCTTTTGATTTTTCTTCTGATTCTTTTTCTTTTTTATCCTGCTCTTCTGTTTGTTTTTGCTCTTCCTCTGATTCTTCTTTGGCTTTTTCAGCTTCCTTTTCTTTTTTCAATCTCTCTTCTTCTGCTTTCTTTATCTCTTCCTCATTGATGTCTGCAAAATCCTTAAACCTCTCCTTGATATCTTTCTTGTCCTTTAAGTCAAAATACTCAAAAAATCTGTTGGAAAGCCTGAGTATGTAGCTTCTTCCATGCCTTTGCTTTATCAGAAAGCCGGAATCAACCAGTTCCTTTATATGGTCATAGGCCTTGTTTGTCCTTGTCTTAATAACATCTGACTGCAGTATTGGGGCCTTCCATGCAATCACAGCCAATGTCTCAATTGTTGTTTTATTAAGCTCTGTATGGGGATTTATCTGCTGAACTAAATCCATGTAAGCTTCCCTTACTGCAAGCTTCCAGAAATTTCCCTCTTCAGATATCATAAGGCTTGAATTTTTTTCATCATAATCTTTTTTTAATTCTTTTAATGCCTTTTTTAAAGAATTTACGTCTGTCCTGCATAATCTGGCTATCTCTCCAATCTCAATCCTGTTGCCAGCTGCAAAAAGCACTGCCTCTGCCTGTTTTTTAAGGTCATGCATTTTATTTTTTTAAGCTATAAACCCCTTCTTTAAAATCAATTGTTTTTTCCTTTACCATTGAGTCAAGCAATGGCTTTAAATCATTCTCATTTACACCGCTGCTCTTTGAGAGCTGCTCCAATTGCATGGTTTTAATGCTGAGCAATATCATAACAGTGTTTTTCAGCATATTTAGCATGTTCTTCTTCAATGCCTTTTTTTCAGCATTATTTTGAACTACTTTAAGGTTTATCTGGTGAAGCCTTGCCAGCAAGTCATTTATCAGCCCTGCAAAATTATTTGAATCAAAGCCTAATTTTTTTGGATCTAATATTTCAATAGAAGAAGGCATAAAATCAAAGCAGAATCCCATTAATGTCTGTATGTCCTTAAATAGTATCCCAAGCTCTGCAAATGTGCTGAACATCTCATTCTGCTTCTCTGCATTAAAGAGCTGCTCTTCAACTATCTTGATGTCTCTTTGTTCTTTTATCTTTTCAACAACAATCCTTAATGCTTTCTCAATATGCTCTTTTGGCTTTCCAACTATCTCTATTATAATCCTTGTAAGAATCCTGCCTTCAGCTACCTTTTCTTTTATTTCTTTTTTCTCTTCTTCGCTGACCATAACAAATCAAAAACCTAGAATCTTTAAAAAAGTTTCTATCATCTTCTCCAAATAAGCAGGACATTAAGCAGAACAGACAGGCCCAAAAAGATATATTTTGTAAGATTGCTGGCCTTTTTTGATGTTGGGATGTGAATATTTTTCTAGCTGGGCTTTAAAGTTCATAATTTATCAGTAGTGACAGAATAGAAAGATTAATAAACAATAGTTTATTTCTTATTTGTATGAAAACACTAGAATCATATCTGAAAAGGGCTGGTTCAAAAAAAGATTTGCAAAAAACTGGGGGAGATTTTAAAGAAATATACAAATTAAACCCTTTAACAAAAGATGTTTAT
>JAHJQG010000059.1 GCA_018819345.1 Nanobdellota archaeon | reverse complement strand
TAACCGTCATCGCATTTTACATAAAGCTTATGGATGTTCTCGTCATCTAATCTAAAGCCTGTTTTTGTGTGTGTTTTGCCTCCAGAGCTGCTGATGAATGATTGCATATTATTATAAATTAAGCTAACATCAATGCTAAACTTACAGGCTGAATTATGGTCTGTTGAAACCACAAGGTCAAAGACATCTGTTTCAGAAACGCCATACACTGGCTGCACAAGTTTAATGTATGGTCTGCATAAGCCACCAAGGTCAATTTCTATTTCACTTGTTATACTATCTTTTTCTTTATTTGAGCAAAGCATTTTTGTTGTGCATGCAGGATCATCCTTTGTTACCTTTATATTATTGTCATTGTCATTGCAGTCAAGCCCCAGGCATATCTTATCCTTATCAATGTCTATTGCAACACCATAATCATCTGCCTCGCATCCTAATGGAGTCCATTCTTCATCATCCCCAATATTAGGAACTCCATCACCATCTTTGTCAGAATCTTCGTCATTAAGGGTACCATCATCATCAAAATCATCCTTTGTTCCAGTCGAATCAGCATTATGCTCTTCCTCTTCTTCTAGTCCTAGTTCGCTTTCTGTTAGTTTACATATCTCTAGTTGGCATGTTTCTGTGCCTTCCTCATTGCATATAGTCCCCTCTGGGCAGTTAGCTGTATCCTTACAGTCTATTAAACCATCACCATCGTCATCTTCATTATTAGTGCAGTTTTCTAGTTCACTTTTCCTTACACATGCGCGACCCCGGCAGACCTTTGTGCCGTCCTCACTGCATATTTTCCCATCTGGGCAGTCATATGAATCTTCACAGTCTTTTAGGCCATCACCATCATCATCTATTCCATTAGTGCAGTCTTCTATCTTGCCTCCAATATTACATATGCTTACATCAATCCAGTCTGTTAAAATAGATTTCAATGAAGTATCGCTTGGACTTATTAAGAATCTGATGTTATGTTGAAGATGGTCTGTGCATTCACTCAATTCGAGGTTATAGGCATATTCCATCCTTGTTGTTTTTACCTCTTTGCAAAATCCATCTGCTGCTTTATCATTATCATCATCATAAAAAGGGCGTATATTAAAATCAGTTACACCTTGATAATATTCTATATTTTCTTCTGAGCTCCATGCAAGTAGCACATATGGGCAATCAAGAGTAACAGTTAGGTTCTCCCCTGGCTCACATTCACAGGATTTACATTCACCATTTGAATAAACTGTTTTAGGTGGGCAGTATGCGCAGCATTTTACATTGTCTTCATAATCAGTGCCACCATACATTTCTTTGCACCATTGGTTTCCCCCTTCTATATTTGTTCCAGTCCATATGTTCTCTAATGAACCTGTTATTTCAGCACATTCTGTTTGGCATACTGAAAAACCATTTTCAACGTAACTGGCATCATCTGCAGAGCCACCCTGCATTGGATCAGAGTAAGGGAGCCCTGAAGCATCGCCGCAAGGTGTTGCTTTCGTGGGTCCGCATCCCTCTTCTTCATAATGAACTGTCTGTGGAGGGCAATAAATACAGCATTTTTCTGCAGGAGGCTCAGCACACTCCTGGCACCATGTGCTATCTTCACTTTCTCCTTCTACAGCATACTTTAAATCAAAACATATATCTAAACAGACAGCAATTCCCCCTTCATCAATCAAGGCTTGGACACCTGCACTGTTCATGTCAGTTTCTAAATCATTCATGAAGTCAGCTAGGTCTAATTCTAATTCAGTACAATAGTTAAGACCTGAGGTAGAAGTGGTCTTATCATCATAATTGCCACATGGCAAAACACACTCAACAGAACAGCATCTCTCCTCTCCTGTTAAGGGGAATAACCAATCACTAGGGCATATCTCTCCATCCTCACAGGTGTATCCACCCATGTAATCACATGAATCTGGGCAACAGTAACCCCCATCACATGTACCCCAACCACAAGAGTATTCACATTCTCCCTCCAGATGCCACCAAGGTGGACAACTGTCCCTGCATTGGCTACCACATTCATGCTCCTCTGCAGGATCAGGATTTTCAAGCTCACATTTTCCCTCTTCAGAAGGGGGGGGTGCAGAAATATCCCCATCACCAATACAACCAGTAATCCCAAACAACAAGAAAAAAAGGCAAAATAAAGTAATTACGGCCTGAATCTCTTTTTTATTAATCATCTTATCTCATCTTAAAATTAATTTTAATTTATTTTGTTTGAACTTTTAATTATATTAATCTTTTTTAGTTCTGTAATATATAAACCTTTTTATTTTTTATTATTAATTAAATATATTGACTAATGAAGCCAATTACAAGGATTACAAGATCCTGCCAGTCTTCTAGCACCCCATCATCCACAGTAACCCTTAAATAAAAACGACTATCCGGCCCCAAATTTGCCACAGGGTAAGGCAAGTTGGGATCATATGTGAATGTAAGCACATCCTCATCAGCATCATATGCCTTTGGATTTATATCCTCTTTTGTTATATAATCCTGAACATTTCCTTTGGGGAGTATAGGCAAGTAAATAAGATGCAGGGCAGGATTTCTATTTTCCCTGGCAAACTGGAATGTATAGGGCTCTGCATATAACATTGACCTATTATCTCTTATTACAATGAGATCTACAACGAGATCATCCTGCTTATAAGCATCCTCAACTTTTTCAATCCAGATATCATCTTCATCATTGTTTGGATTATCAATATCAAATGTAATATCTACAATATCATTCTTTATAATCTTCTCAACAAATTTATAAACCTTTTTCAGCCTTATCTGGGGGTTTGTGTAGAAATAACTGACTTTTGTTATCTTATTTGTTAGAGTCTTATTTATAATTAGAGGATATTCCAAAAAAGCAATTACATCATCTTCTCCTATTATAATAGAGACATTCATCTCTCCATAGGTTATATCAAAGCCCTGCTCATCAAAAATCGTTAAATCAATGTTTTCTTTTAGATAATTTGTTATATATAGCGTAAGCTGTGATTCTATTGAAGGATTAGATGGGTTAGAACCATTTAAAGGAGGCAGATTTTTGGTTCCAAAAGAACCTAAATCAAGCATAATCCTAGCACCAACACAATCCTCATAAAATATACAAGGAAAATTATCCCATGGATATCTTGGGGGATCAGGAAAATAATAATAAGAGCTTTCTTGGGTCTGCCTGTATATGCCATAAGAAACTGCATAATCATTATAATCATAAATAAAGTCCTTGCCTTCGTCTATTGGGTCTGGTATAGGGCCGCCCTGACTCTCATAGATATAACCCCCCTGCATTCCAATAAGTAAAAGTCCTTTCTTTGTGGCATCATCAAGCTGTGTTGTCACATAATTTGTTATTGGCCTTGCCTCTTTTGGTATTTTCTGTGCTCTTACAATCTCCTGCATGCTCATCTCTTTTTCAGTTGTGTCCCTGAAATAAAACAAAAGAATAGCTAAAAAAAGAATAATAATGCCTAGAATTATATATACAGTAACCTGTCCCCTCTTTTTTTTGTACATAATTAAACCTTATAAATGCCTTTTATTGACTTAAAATAAACTATATATTAAAATCTTTCGATGAAATTTGGATTTTTTGCTTAAGATAATTGTTTGTATATGTTTTCCAATGAATCCTTTGCTTCTTTTGGGTGCATTCCCAGGCTAATAAAGACACTCTTCAAATCATAACAAGACCTGAGGTCATATGGCTCACCAGCAAATGATGTAATGACTGTCTTTACCTTGTATTTTCTGCAAAGCTTTATGTTCTGCATCATCCTGCCTAAAATCTGCGACCTTAGTTTTCCATCTGTATTCAATATAGTTGAAAATGAAAAACCTATTATAACATTATTCTTATTTGCCAGCTTGCATAAGACCTGGTTAAGGCCAGAGTTCCTGCTGTGCAAGGAATCCTTGGTTGCAACAGTCTCAAGGTCAAAAATAATATTTGTTTTGCTCTTTTCTATAGCATGCCTGTCATTTCCTGTTGACTTGTAAATAACAATTTTGGATAATTTTTTTGCCTTGCTTATGTTTTTAGAATCTGCAATAATGCCAATAAAAAGCCTTAGTTTTGTCTTTTCCTGCAGTTTATTGATTTTCTCTTGATTCTGAAGAAAATCATTTTTATTTTTGAAGTTATAAACAAAGCATATACCTTCAATACTTAATCTTTCAGCTATTTCAATAAACTCTTTCTCATTGTTTTTTGCAAGAACAAGGTCAATAAACATATTACAATTTAATTGTGTGATTTATTTAAATCTTTTTGTTTTCCAGCTTTTCCAAAATAGTACATACATTGCAAATAGTTCTTTGCGACGGCTCTTTGCAAATATTGCAATAAGTCATTTCTTCATCTCTTTTAAAACTTTTTTTCAATTCAGGCAATATTCTTAAAAACCAGTTAATAATATTCTCTTTTGTTTTTGGGTATTTTTTTTCAAAGCCAATTAATTCGTTTCTTACAATTTCCCTGTAAGATGAGCTTGCATAGGGGCATCTTTTATAAACAACAGGAAATTTTTTCAATTTTGAATAAGCTATTATCTCTTTTTCATTGCAGAGATATAATGGCTTTACCCTAGGAATAAATCCCCTGCTCTTGACAACCCCTGCTATTGGGCCGAGCCTTGCCATAAGCCCTATATTTCCCCTTAACAAATTCATCATAACAGATTCTGCTTCATCGTCAAGGTTGTGGCCTGTTGCAAGCTTTTCTGCCTTAAGCTCTTTTGCCTTTTTGTTCAATAAATAACGCTTTAAAATTCCACATATTGTGCAGTAGGCCATGGTTATGCCTTTTGAATCAAGCTCTTTTTTTATATCATCAAGCGTATACCCTATCTCCTGCTTAAATGAAACAATGTGGAGCTTTATCATGTTTTTATTGCAAAAACATTTAAGATTGTCTAGATTCTCCCTGCTTGAGTTCTTTATTGATGGGTCTAAGGTTATTGCCTCTACATTGTAGCCAAGCTTTTTAAGAATATAAAGCAATGTTGTGCTGTCCTTGCCGCCAGAGCATGCAACAAGAATCTTTTCTCTCTTGAAAAGCAGTTTGTACTTCCTTATGGTTTTAGCTACTACTTCCTCAATTTCATGCTGTTTTTTGACGGCCATGAATGCAATAAAATAAGCATAGTTTATAAAACTGCTTTTTTTATATAACAATATTTATATATTTGTGATTTTAAAGTGGTTAATCTTACAATGAAAAATGAAAACCTTGAAAAAAAGCTGAATCCTGATTCCAAACCTGAAAAGGGTGAGAAATTAAAGAGAATTATTTATGATAAGTCAATGAATTTCATTGAAAAAAGATTCAATGAGCTTGTTGTTGAAGGAAAGGAAAATATTCCTAAGGATGATTATGTTATATTTGTAGGAAACCACGCCAAACTTATTGATCCTCTGGTTTTTTATTATTTGGTTGGAAATATTCCAATGATAGCAAGAGATGATTCCATTGATGATCTTCCATTAAATGGTTTTCCTTTTAAACTGAAAATATTCGGCAAGGGGTGGGATTTGAATCCTCTTCTAAATAAGTTTCTAAGCTGGGAGTTTGACTCTGTTCCAATAAGAAGAAAGGGCATTAAACCAAGCCAAACAAAAAAATGCATCAAAAAGTTTGAGGAAAACAAAAAAATTTGTTCCTTCCCTATGGGAACAAGAACAACAAGTGGTTCAATTCATGATATGTACGAAGGCTCAGACAAAAGAAATCCTGGAAAACTTGTTGATATTTTACAAAGGAGTATAGATAAGCCAGCAAAGATAGTTCCCTTTTCTTTAAGCTATGATGAAATAATAATGCTCGGGGCGCTAACAATAGGAAAGCCATTCACAATTGATACAAATAATATAAAGAAGCTTCCTCCAAATGAGAAAGAGAAATTTTATGATGACATAAGTGAAGATATAATGAGCCGTATAGGAAATTTAACCAAAGTTTATGGAGATAGCATACTAGCAACAATAGTGAAGTCTGCAACATCAAACCTGAAAGAAAAGAAATACAGGTATTATATAAATAAATATTCTCTCATGGAAGTTTTTAACTCAGTTGTTGGAGGATTAGACAAATATAACAAAGGAATAGAATCAAATTCAAATAAAAAAATAAATCTCTATGACAAATTGTTGGACAATGAGTATAGGAAAAATTACTTAAATCAATTTTTCTGTTGGGCTGAAAATAAAATGCAACTTGTAGGTATTAGTCTTAGTAAGGGTTACCTTCTTTATTTGGACAATATAAAAAAGGAACCAAGAAAGAGAATGTTTTTAAAAAAGGATGTTAACATAACATATCTTTACAACAAATCGAAACATATAATTCCATTGCAGGAAATTGTCTCAGAAGAAATCAAAAATAAAGAAAATTTAATTTTTTCAGAGAGCATTCATTAAAACCAATCAAAGGCCTCAAAACCATTGCCTTAAGTTTCAGCTCTTTAAAGCTTTCAAGGGTTTGGCCAACAACAACCGCCTTTGCATCATGCTCTTTTGCTATTTTATCTATTTCCTTGATGTTTTTTATTATTATTAATTCTGGCTCAAAGCCATAAGCAAATTTCTTAATTAAATCAATATCTGTTTTTTTCATTGAAACAGGAATTACTGAGCAGCCGCGCTTCATCACCAATAAGGAAGCAAGTAAAGAATTTTTATCTTCTATTAAAGAAACAATTTTTCCTTCAATACCAACAGGCAAGCCATTAAGGCCCTTAATTCTTTCTATAAAAACATAGGCATAATCTAAAATCTCTATCCCTATTTCCAAATCAAACTCTTTTAAACTAACTTTTTTATTAAGCTTTTCACACACAAATGAGCCAATTGTTTTTTCTATTTCAGGGGATGTTAGAGAAAAATCCTTATTAAGCCTTTGCGCAGATATCCTGAATGTTTTGAATTTTTTGTTTTCTGCCAGTTTTGAAACTGCTTTTTCTATTTCCTTTATCTCTGGTTCAAGAACTAATGCAGAGCTAAAAGAAGAAATCCCAAAAACATATTTCAAGCAATCTAACTTCTGGTCTGTGAAGATAATAATCCTTCCCCTTGGCCTTTGTATTTTCTCATGTTTTGTTTTGTTTTTTTTAAGGCAGTCTTTTATATTATCTATTAATTTTCTCTCAAAAACTATTCTGTTATTGCCTTTTAGGCCTATTTCAGAATACCTTACTATAACAACTTTTTCCATCCAGCTAGAAAAAGATTTTTTGTTTATATTTCTTTGGTTTTTTGAATTAAAGCTAACTTATTGCCTTGAACATAGAAAACTATTTATATGAAAAATTATTTCCCTTAGTAAGATGTCAAACATGGGACTAATTAAATTAAGTATTAGAATTTTATCTAAACCATTTGCCCATGATAATATGACATTAATTTGTTATAAGAAGACATGGTAAGACCCAAAATTTTCTGGGCTCGTGCAATGTTTTCTTGATTTCTGGCAAAAACTTTTCAGATTCTTTGCAAAGCCCGGTTAAATAACTAAAAAGGTGAGTGCAATGCAAAAAAATAACTGGGATGCAACATGCCCTATATGCAAGGATGTAATAGACAATCCAATATGCCCTGAATGCATTCAGGAAGAGATAGAACAATGGCTTTCAGGCAAGAATCCAATGTATCTGGATAATTTAAGAAAAAGCATTTCACACTTTGACAATAAAGAGATTAATGGCCCAAAATGCATCAAGTGCGGCAATCAGGTTGAGATATGCCCATACTGCTTCATAAAGGATATTAACAACATAATCAAGGAAAAATACCCAGAGCTCTTGGATGAGTTCCTAACTTTTTTTGGGTTTAATATATATTAATAACTCTTCATCCACTACAAAAGGATATTAAACAAATACCCCAGAATAAGGATTTGAGACTTATTATAACTTTATAACCAAACATCAAGCAATCAATAAATGCCCTTATGAATTGGCTTTCCAACCCTTAAATTTAATTCTGATAATAAATGGTTGGAATTAATTAAATTGGGTAAATCTAATTAGATTTTTTTTCTTCTTAACAAATTAGCATTTGTAACAACAGTAATTGATGATGTAGCCATTGCAATTTCTGCTATAACTGGGTGGAGGATTCCAATTATTGCAAGAGGAATAGCAGCAATATTATATCCAAATGCCCAGAATAAATTCTGTTTTATTTTCCTAAAAGTTTCTTTGCTTAATTTAATAGAAGAAACAACCCCTGTTAAATCTCCTTTAGATAATATTATATCTCCTGATTCAATTGCAATATCTGTTCCTGTTCCAATAGCAATACCAACATTTGCCTGCTTTAATGCAGGAGCATCATTAATCCCATCTCCAACAAAAGCAACCATTCCTAATTTTTGCAATTCAGAAACTTTTTTTAATTTCTCTTCAGGTAAGACATCAGCCAAAACCTCATCAATACCAACAAGCTTTGCAATTGCTTTAGCCGTTCTTTCATTATCTCCTGTAACCATTACTGTTTTTAATCCCATTTCTTTTAATTCTTTAATTGCCTCTTTAGAGTCCTCTTTCAAAGTGTCTGCAACAGCAATTAATCCAAGAATTTTGTTATTAACAGCAAGAATCATAACTGTTTTCCCCTGATTTTCAAGCGCAACAATTTTTTCTTCATAATCTGTAATTCTTATTTTATTTTCAGACATTAATTTCCTGTTTCCAATTGATATGATTTTATTTCCAAGATTAGCGCTTATACCTCTTCCTCTTTCTGCCTTGAATTTTTTTACTTCTTTCAATTTTATCTTTTTTTCTTTTGCCCTTTTAACAATAGCTCTTGAAAGAGGATGTTCTGAAACAGATTCAACACTCGCAGCTATCTGCAAAATCTTAGTTTCATTTTTGCCAATAATATCTGTAACTTCTGGTTTTCCTTTTGTTAGTGTTCCTGTTTTGTCAAATATAACTGTCTTAATTTCCTTCATTGTCTGGATTGCCTCTCCTCTTCTTATGAAAATTCCTTTTTCTGCCCCCATTCCACTTCCAACCATTAATGCAGTTGGTGTTGCCAATCCTAAAGCACAAGGGCATGCAATAACTAAAACCGCTATTGCAGCAAATAATGCTAAAGCAACATTACCCACACTAAAATTAATCCATGGAAGAAAATCAAAAAAACCAGCAATATTTTGCATTGTATTTGGAAAAACAAGCCATATAACAACTGTTAGAATAGCAATTACAATAACTACTGGAACAAAATAACCTGTAATTTTATCAGCAAATTCTTGTATTGGAATTTTGCTTCCTTGCGCTTCTTCAACCAATTTTATAACCTGACTTAAAAAAGTGTCTTTTCCAATTTTCTCTGCTTTAACATACAAAACACCATCTTGATTAACAGTTGCACCAATAACCTTGTCATTTTTCTTTTTTTCAGCAGGTAAACTCTCACCAGAAACCATTGATTCATCAACAGCAGATTCTCCTTTAATAACAATACCATCAGTAGGAATTTTTTCTCCCGGCTTTATAACTATAATATCCCCTAATTTAACTTCACTTATTGGAATCTCAATTTCCTTATCATTTCTTAGAACAATAGCAGTTTTAGCACCTAATCTTAATAATTTCTTAATAGCCTGGCTTGCTCTGCCTCTTGCTTTTGATTCAACATACCTCCCAGTAAGATGAAATGCCATAATCATTCCGGCTATTGCAGCATAATTTGCAATAGGTAAAAAGAATTTTATTATTCCAGTAATAAAAGCTATAAAAGTACCAAGCATAATCAAAAAATCCATATTAAAACTGAAATAACGAGCAGATTTTAATCCAGAAACATAAGTCTTCCATCCAAATACAAATAAAACAGGAATAGCACCCAATACAAATATAATATCAATATAAGGAATTTTTAAAGAAGTAAACATTTCAATAAGCATTAAGATTGCAATTGGAAAAGCAAAGATCCATGAATAAGCCATTCTTTTTTTGGCTTGATTCATTTCTTTAATCTCAGAATCTTCCTGCTCTTTTTGGCTTTTCTTACCTTCTTCACCTAAAATTTCATAACCAGCATCTTTAATTGCTTGAATTATCTTATCTTTAGAAACAGAATAAGTTATCTTAGCTTTTTTAGCATTAATATTAATATCAATTTTTTCAGCTCCTGCATTCTTCACAGCCTTTTCAACAGTCATTGCACAATGCGGATTATCCAATCCTTTTATAACAAAAGTAGTTGTTTGTCTGCCTGTTTTTCCAACGACTTTTTCTTCTTTATTGTCCATACGAATTTTATAATCTCCAACTTTCTCAATGGTTTTTATTATTTCATTATCATCAACTTCACCTTCAATATAAGCTTTTTGTGTTGCAAAATTTACAGAAGCTGATTTAACTCCTTTTAATTTTTTTAAAGATTTTTCTATATTAATTGCACAACTAGCGCAGTGCATGCCTAAAATTGGGATTGTTATTTTTTTCATATTTTACAAACTTCTTTATCAGTTGATTCTACTTTATTCCAAAATTCGATGCAATATTTATATTTTATTGTTATCCTCCACAACCGCAGCTGCCTCCTGTTGCTGCTCCGCATGTTGAAGAGCCGCAGCTTCCGCCGCAAGATCCACTTTTAGGCACACTAACATCTGAGAGTTCTTGTTGAATTTCATCCTGGTTTTCCAGATTAATGTCATCTTTAACAATAAATACTCCCGGAATCATGCCCATCCAGCAGCTCCATGGGATGGTACCTTCTTCTTCTGGCATGAATTCTATAACCTGCTCTCCCTTCTTAATATCAAAATTAAGACCAAGCTTTGGAACCTGGATAGCATTATTGCAGCCAGTGATTTCTTTTCCGTCTATTATCCATCTAACAGGGACTCCTTTTTTAAGAACAAACTTATCAGGCTCCCAACCATATCTATTAACCTCCATTCTGATTTCCTGATAGCCGCCTTCAACTGCTGCAACATTCCCTGTTATTTCATCGCTTTTTGCTGAAACTGATGCAATCAAAGAATTTGTATCTAATCCGGTTCCTGTTAATGTAAGCCCCCTATTAACCATTATTAATCCTAAGACTATAACAATTGCTCCTGAAGCTTTTAGGATTTTGTGAGTTGCCTTACTTGAAATAAAGCTTGTTAAAAAACCAAAACCAAGCATTACTGGCAAAGTTCCTAATGCAAATACAAACAATAGCTTAGCTCCTTCTAGCATGCTTCCTGTTCCAGCAGCCATTATATAAATTGCCTGTAATGGGCCGCAAGCAATCATTAAACCATTTAATAACCCAATAATTAAGGGGCTGTTGTGTTTTTGTGATTCTTTTCCTATAAATTTATTTATGAATGGAGGGGCTCTTATTCTAATTTTTCTTAACCAAGGAAATACATTGAGCATATTAAGACCAAATATTACTAAGAATAACCCTGCAAATATTCCTGCAATGCCCCTCATCATTGGAGTAAAAGCAATTATTGATCCCAATAAACCAAAAGCAGCACCAATTACAGTATATGAAATTGTTTTTCCTAAACCATACATAAAATGGGATTTATGTGCTTTTGTTCCTTCTTGGGCATGTTTTGTGGTATAACTAACAACAAAACCCCCACACATACTAACACAATGGAATCCGGTCAATAAACCTACTGCAAACAATAAACCATAACCCATATTCTGGCTTATTTCAGGAAGGGCAATATTATCAGCAAGTCTAAATGCAAAATATGCTATTAATAAAATTCCAATTATTCCAAATATAATTCCAAATAATTTTGCATTCTTTAGATTAAGAGTATAATAACCTGAATCTTCTTTTATTTCTTTTTTCTTTTCCAAAAATAAAGAACATTCATAACCTTTTTCTTCAATTATCTTGAATATTTTTTTGATATTTGTTTTGTTTGAATCAAAGGAAACCTCTCCAGTCTCTGTTGTATAATCAATTTTAATATTATTTACACCTTGGATTTTATTTACATTTTCCTCTATTAATGCCTCACAACTTGTGCAATGCATTCCTTTTGCCTTGAATTTTTTTGTTATTGTTGTCATTTTCATAACCTCATTCTGTTTCATAACCTTCTGATTTTATAACTTTGATAATATCATCTTCACCTATTTTCTTATCATCAAAATTTACAGAAACAATTTCTTCTTTGCATGAAGCTTCTGCTTTTTGAACTCCATCTAATTCTTCTAAAGCATCTTTTATAAGCATCTCACAACTTGTGCAATGCATTCCTTTTGTTTTTATTTTTACGTTTGACATGTTTATACCTCGCTCATTCATACCTCTTTTCTATTCAATTTGTGATTAGAATTACTCTATTTCATATATATTTTAGCCCTAAAACTGAGGTAGCTAAAATGGCTGAAACGCCAGAATTCTTGGATATTACCGTTTATAACCCAATTTTAATGAATACTTGCTTGGTCTTTCCTTTTTCTTTTCTGGTAATCAATCCTTTCTTTTCTAAACCATCTAAAACAATGCTTAATTTGGATTTATGAATATCTGTTCGAAGCCTAAGTGTTTGTTGGGTTATTCCATCTTGTTCTTTAACTGCTTTAAGAACTTTCTTTTCATCATCATTTAACCCCATAAGTAGAATATCAAATTTTTCTTCTTTTAGTTGGATATGTTTTTGTTTTTCTAAGATTTTTGCTATCTCTTTTTGGGATTTTTCAAAGAATATAAGGTATATACCCAATGCAGCTATTCCGCTTATCAATATTATTCCCAAGTAAGTTTGCCAAGGGGTTTGGTTTTCCATTGGGCATACACCAGACTCTTGCATTTCAACGCAATTACAGCTTGCTTCTGCCTGAGCATTTAGTGCATTGTTAAATGTAAAGATTAAGAAACCCAATACCAAGCATACAGCAATGAGCATTGTTCCAATTATTTTATTGTCCATCTTTCTTCTTAACAATAATGTTTAATTCCTTCAATAGCTTGTCAAGGTTAATACCATACATATTGCAGATATCGCCTAATTTTAAACTGGCCATTTCCATCTGTGCCATTGGGCAGTGCAGGCATGGCATTTCATACTTTAAAAGAATCTTTTCAGCCCCATTGATTTCCAAAACCTTGGCTAATGTTGTATCTTTGGTTATTTTCATTTTTCTGACCTCCTATAATTTTCTATTGCTTTTTTTAATGCCTGTGTTCCAAGTATTGAGCAGTGATATTTTATCGGGGGCATATGACCAAGACCCTTGACAATATCATCTGGCTTTATTTTCAATGCCTTGTCAATTGTTTTTCCCTTTGCAAGCTCACACATCATATCAGAGGATGCAATTGCAGCTATGCAGCCATATGTCTTAAATTTAATATCTTTGATAATATTATCTTTTACTTTCAAAAATATTTTCATGACATCCCCGCATCTTGGGTTTCCTTCCTGGCCTATAGCATCTGGATTTTTTATTTCCCCTGCAAATTTTGGGTTTTTGAAATGTTTTAGTATTTTTTCTGAATACATCTTTATTCCTTCCAAAAAGGTGAGATTTTTCTCAGACTTTTTACTATTCCCGGCAATACTTCTAATACATAATCAATTTCCTCTTGTGTTGTAAACCTGCTTAAGGTTAGCCTTAAGCTGCTGTTTGCCTGTTCAGGGCTTAAACCAAGGGCCATTAAAACATAGCTTGGCTCAAGTGTTTTTGCAGAGCATGCAGAGCCTGTTGAAGACGCAATTCCTTTGTTGTTTAGATATCCGCCGATTGCCTCTCCCTCAATTCCATTGAAACTAAAGTTTGCATTATTGCACAATCTTTTGCTGCCTATTGGCCCATTAAGCCTTACTTCTGGTATTTCAAGCACACTCTTAATTAATTTATCTCTAAGCTTTGTCATATAAGCAATATGTTTTTTATTCATAGCAATATTTACCGCCTCTGCAAATCCAACAATTCCATGAATATTTTCAGTTCCTGATCTAAGGCCAAATTCATGATCGCCGCCGTGCTGCCATGGTTTTATTTTTGTCCCTTTTCTTATGTATAAAGCGCCAATTCCCTTTGGGCCATGAATTTTATGAGCATTTAGAGTTATTAAATCAATATTTTGCTTTTTTGTATTTAATTCTGTTTTTGTATAGCTTTGGCAGGCATCTGTATGAAAATAGACATTATGCTTTTTGCATATGCTCCCAAGGGCCTTTAAATCATTTATTGTTCCTGTTTCATTATTGCCGTGGATTATTGAAACAAGAATTGT
>JAHJQG010000058.1 GCA_018819345.1 Nanobdellota archaeon | reverse complement strand
TCTCTTAGGAGGAAATTAAAATGGCAAGAATGTATTCAGGAAGAAAGGGAAAATCAGGCTCAACAAAGCCATCAAAAGCAACAAAGCTGAGCTGGATAAGATACAAACCAAAAGAGATAGAGCTATTGATAGCAAAGATGGCAAAAGAAGGAAAGACATCAAGCCAGATTGGCTTATTCTTAAGGGATGTCTATGGCATACCAGATATAAAACATGTTATCGGAAAGAATGTAACAACAATACTAAAAGAAAAGAATCTTTTATCAAAAATACCAGAAGATTTAATGGCTCTGATAAAAAGAAGCATTACATTAAGAAAACATCTGGAATCAAACAAGCATGATATGCCTGCAAAAAGAGGCTTAGAGCTAACTGAATCAAAAATCAGAAAATTAGTCAAATACTATAAAAAAACAAAGAAACTTGAAAAAGACTGGAAATATGATCCAGACAAGATAAGGCTTCTTATAGAGTAAGTGATTGTGATAAAATTGGATAACTATGAAAGATTTAAAGAGTTTGTAAAGCAGGCAGCTGAAAGATTCAGGAAACTAGACAAAAAAGAGAAGATAAGAATAGTATCACATCTTGACTCTGACGGCATTAGTGCCTGCTCTATATTGATTAATGCATTAAACATTGAGAACAGGAAGTATTCTGTGTCAATTGTCCAGCAGCTGAATAAAAATATTATATCAGAGATTTCAAAAGAAAATTATAACTGTTTTTTCTTTACTGATATTGGATCTGGAAAATTAAATGACATAAAGAGTTTGCTTGCTGGCAAGAAGGTTTTTGTTCTTGACCACCACAAGCCAGAGAAGGTTGATATTGATGACAGCATTGTTCATATTAATCCGCATCTTTTTGGAATTGATGGAACTCAGGAGATTTCAGGAGCAGGAGTTGTTTACTTCTTTGCAAAATATTTAAACAAGAGAAATGAGGATATGGCCCATATTGCAATTATTGGTGCAATAGGCGATGTGCAGGAAAATAACGGTTTTTCAAGGCTTAATAATGAGATTCTTGAAACTGCCAAAGCAAAAGGAAAGATAAAGACAATTAGAGGTTTAAAAGTTTTTGGAGCACAGACAAAACCATTATACAGGCTGTTGCAGTACAGCACAGATGTTTACATACCAGGTGTAACAGGCTCTGAAAGCAATGCAATACAGTTTTTGCAGCAGTTAGGCATAAACCCAAAACAGGGAAATCAGTGGAAAAAGCTTGTTAACCTTACAAAGAACGAAATCAAAAAACTATCTGCCGGCATTATAATGAGAAGGCTTGATGAGGAAAAGCCAGAGGATATTTTTGGTCAGGTCTATATTCTGCGTGATGAGGAAAAGGAATCTCCCCTAAGGGATGCAAAAGAGTTTTCCACACTGCTGAATGCCTGCGGAAGGCTTAACAAGGCATCTTTAGGGATAGGTGCCTGCTTAAATGATGAAAAAATAAAGAAAAAAGCAATAACTAATCTCTCGAAGTATAAAAGAGAGATTGTTAAGACAATGAAATGGTATGAAGAGAATAAAGATTCTGAAGATATAATCAAAAAACATGGCATGATTATAATAAATGCTAAAGACAATGTAAGGGCAACAATGATAGGAACCCTTGCTTCAATTATTTCATCTTCAAATGGTTTTGACAAAACTACTTTTGTCATGTCAATGGCTCGCTTGTTAAATGGAAAAACAAAAATAAGCCTGAGAATATCTGACAGGAATGCAGATGTTGACTTATTTAAAATAATCTCAAATATTGCTGAAAAGGTTAATGGAGAGGCAGGCGGTCATTTAAGAGCAGCTGGAGCAGTGATACCTACTGATATGGAGAAGGAGTTTATTAATGAAGCTGAAAATAGTTTTGCTAAATTCCAGCAGGAGATTGTTAATCTCACTCCCTGAATTCAACATCATCAATGATTCCATCAGAGTTAAGGTCAATGCCTTCAACAACCCTTGCTTTTATTTTGTTGTTGTGAATATTTCCCTTTGCTATTTCTTTGAAATATTTTAAGAATGCTATTATTGCAGCCCTTGTTCCTGAGTAGCGCTTCCCAGCAACAAGCAATATGCTTTTTTCTTTATTAAAAGGGTTCTTGAAGTTGGCTATAAGCCCTGTTTCGTCTGTTGGGTAAATATTCTTAGATATATTTGATTTTATAGCCCAATGATTATTTTTGTCAAAGAATATTGGCATTTTTTCATTAATTTCTTTGGTTATGTTGTTCACCACAGGACCGCCAAGCAGTATGAGGTTGTTTTTAAGGTCTTCCTGCCTTACTTCTGTGTCAAGCCTTACATTTAGGTCTGGAACATAGTTGAGGAAAGTTCCTATAAATAATGCAAGGTCAATGCCATAATAGCCATCCCTTGATCTGGCTTTTTCTGGTCCATGGGGGTCAGGAGAGCCAACTATTATCATTGCGTCAAGTTCTCCGTTTTTTATAAATGGTTGTAGAAATTCTGAGCTGCTTTTTGGCATTATTTTCTGTGTTTCCTCAAATTCCTTTAGCCTTATTACAAAAGCCGGCTTGTCTAAAGAGTAGTATTTTGCAACAGCACCCTGCTTTATTTCTTTTTTGTTAATCTTTATTATTCCTGATTTTTCAAGGTTTTTTATGTGATAGTATATTTTTTGCTCATGCACTTTAAGCTCTTTTGCAAGCTCTATTGGGTACATTGGCTTTTTTATTAATAACTTAAGAATCTTCAGTGCTAGGTCAGAGCTAAGGTTTTTTGCCTCTTTTACAGTTATTTCCTTTACAGGCAATGACAATATCTGGTTTTTTTCTTTTTTTACAACAAACATTTTATATTAAAAATAGTTTTTTAATAGTATTATAAAATATATTATAACTTATATTTAAGTTTTGCTAAAAACCAAGAATTATAAGAGGTTCTTTATTCTTTCTATATGATCTGCTATTTCAGTTCCCTTTTTTGTTAGTGTTAAGAGCTTTAATCTTCCCTGCTTGTCAAAGTTTATAAGTCCTGCTTTCTGCATTTCCTGCAGTATCTTGACAACATGGGAATATGTGCAGTCAATGTTTTTTGCCAGGGATGAAGCATAAATCTCGTTTTTTGCATTTTTAAGCTCAACAAGCATCATTGCAGGCTTTTCCCTGAAAAATACATTGAATATATTTTTGTTCTGCATTATTAAAACCCCCAAATACTACTATAAAGAATGTATCCATAACTATATTTAAACATTTATATGTTTAAACAGATATTTTAGAATATATATTTTATTTAAGGTGATTGATCAAATCCAAACCAGTACATCCCATTAATCTGGATAGGGTTTTCATTCTCATCAAGACCATCCTCATTAAGAGGGTTAAGGTATAACTGGAAGATTGTTGGCAGGTTATATTGTTTTTGTTTAATATAGTCCTTTACATTGATTGGCTCTGAAGCAAAAACAGGAGTAAAGCAATATGAAGTATGTTTTCTTTTCATTGACAGGCTCGCAGTGGATAGCTATTTTCATGATAGCTTTTGCAGGATTTATAATATACAAGAAAAGCAATAGATTCAGAGAACTTAACCTTTAATTCTTTCCCAGAGGGTTCTTTTCTCTCCAGAGTAAACCCCTAGCTTAGTCATCTGTTTAAACTGTTGTTCAGATAATATAAGAAAATCAATATTGAAGTTATGCTTTTGTTTTATATCTGAAGTTATGCCATCAACTTTTTTTGACACATCATCTTTTCCAATAATTAAGATATTTGCACTTTTGTTTGTTTTCTTGCCCTGCAATATTATTGAATCAATACCATCCAGTTCTTTTGCTTTCTCAACAAATATTTCCAATGGGTTTACCTCTTTTTTTAGCAACTTTGTCAATCCCTTGGTTTTTTCATTTACTATGATTTTATAAACCTTGAACTTTGAGATTTTTATTTCTTCAATTATTCCTGCTTTCACAAGCTTTCCAACTATCCTATAAGTTGTTGCAGGGCTTACATTAGCAGCTCTGCCTAGCTCCCTAAGGTAAAATTGCTTATCCCTATTCTGCAAAAATACATCAATTATCCTAAGAATCTTTTTGTCAAACAACTGCTTTAGAATATCAATATCAGCCATTTAAACTGAAAATAATAAGAAATATATAAATGTTTTCATTTTTGAAACAATGTTTCATTTATGAATTTTAAACAGTTCCAATGCTTCTTCCTCTGCAAAATGAAGCTTTCCAGGAACAATTAAGCAGTGCACTGGCTTTCCAAAATTCTCTTTTAAGAGTTCTTCAGCATTTCCAGCTTTAATGCAGGGCTTTAATGAGCCAAGTCTTGCGCAGCCAACACAAAACAATTCCTTAGAAAATACTTTCTCCTTTCTTTTGTCCTCTATACTTAGCAGATATTCAATGGCTTGGTTAACAGTCATAAATTTCTTTTCATCAGGTCTTAAATCAAGTAATATCAAGGTATGCAAACCACTATTCATATTCTCTTTTATTGCATCATAAGGTGTTTCTGGATGCCATTTCTCCTCTTGAAAAGGAATGCTTGTTGTTCTTCCAAATTTGTAGAGCTGCAGTCCAGTGACACCAACAGCAGAAAACACAGAAGCATTATGTACAACAATACACCCAATGCCTGCTTTTTCAGCCCTTAACCTTAGGTCAATATGTGTTGTTGCAGACATTGGATCCCCTATAACAAGGAAGGCAACATCTTTTGAAAGGGCATCTTTTAATATAGTATCTTCAGCTTTATTTTCAACCAGCTCCCGTGACGACAAAATTATATTTTTTCCATAAAGTTTCTCAAGCTTTTTTACATCACATGACAACATGCTTGTGTAGTTTTCCAAATAAACAACATCACATCTTTTAATGGCTTCTAATCCCCTCAATGAGATATCTTTCTCGTCATAAAGTCCTAACCCAATAAAGTATAATGCCATAAAAAACAGTAACCCTAATCAGTATAAATATCTTTTTAATTTCCAAATGAAATATAGCATACTATCTGGAAAATATATTTTTTAAAGTAGAAGTATTTATATATAAGTTAGTTTATTAATATAAATATAACTAAACTTGTTGGCGCAAGTTAATAACTGACTATTCTTAATCTGTACTTAACTTACTGAGTTTTAAAACCTAAATTTTATTTAATCAGTTTTTGGCGCAACTAACTAAACTTTTTCTAAGAAAAACAAAAGCAGAGCTATGATATAAATATTATTGTATTGAAATATTTATATTGCAGTATATGTTTTTAGGGGTATGTAAAAAAATAAAAAAGGGGGTTTTGGAAAAATGGACTTTATCGTAGAAAATGCATTAAAAAACAAAGTAAAAAACGAATTTCAAGGAATAGAAGTAAAACAGGCAAACATAAAAGTGTTTGGTTCTGGCGGAGCAGGAAATAATATGGTTTCATGGCTCTATAGAAAGGGTATCAAAGGAGCTGAGATAATAGCTGCTAACACTGATCAGCAGCATCTTAATATTTCAGAAGCTGACAGAAAAATTCTCTTGGGTAAGGATCTTACAAAAGGGCTTGGATGCGGAGGTTATCCTGATAAAGGAGCAGAAGCAGCCAGGGAATCAATCCAGGAAATAAAGGATTCTCTTAAAGGTGTTGATATGGCTTTTGTATGTGCAGGAATGGGTGGAGGAACAGGAACAGGATCTGCACCTATTATCGCAAAGGTTGCCAAGGAATTAGGTTCAATTGTAATAGGTACAGTTACAATGCCTTTCAAGATTGAAAGAGCAAGAGTTGACAAGGCAGAATTTGGCTTGCAGCAGTTGAGAGAAGTGACTGACACTGTAATAGTTATTGATAACAACCGCTTGGTTGAGATTGCAGGAAATCTTCCAGTTAAGCAGGCTTTTGCAGTTGCAAATGAGTTAATTGCAACAATGATAAAGGGAATTGTTGAGACAATAGCTGTTCCTTCACTTGTTAACCTTGATTATGCAGATGTAAAGGCAATCATGACTAATGGAGATGTTGCAGCAATAGGTGTTGGCTCTTCCAACACAAAAAACAGGGTTGAGGAAGCTGTTCATGGCGCACTAAGCAATCCTTTGTTGGACATAAGCTACAAAGGAGCAACAGGTGCATTAATCCACATAGCAGGAGGTCCTGATATGACCCTTGATGAGGTTACAAGGGTTGGAGAGCTTGTAACAGAATCAATGGACCAGGATGCAAATGTAATCTGGGGAGCAAGAATAAGCGAGGAAATGAAAGGGCAGCTTACAGTGATGACAATCATGACCGGAGTTAAGTCACCCTGGATACTTGGAAAGGCACGTGAAAGAGAAACAACTTTCGAGATGCAGGAAATCAATGATGAGCTCGGCATTGAGATAGTGCAATGATGATCACCGTTTAGGTGTTGTTTTCTTTGCCTTCATTTTTTAATCACCCCCAATCTTTAAGAATTGAAGGCAAGATTTTTTCTTCATTGCAGCAATGCAATGAAGTTTTTTATTTTTTAAAATTAAGAAATAATTTCTTTTAACTCTTTTTTATAATCAAGCTTTAATCCGTGCTTATTGAAAAACCTGCATATGTTCTTCACATCCCTTTCAATTAGTTCAGATGCACCTGGGCTTTTAATTGGTATTGAATGGGACAAATCAATAAAAACAGGATTGTCATTAAAATTAAGGATATTAAACTCAGAAAGATCACCGTGAACAAAACCAGATTTATAGAAATCTCTTGTATATCTTTTGATCTTATTATAATATTTTTTTAGGTTAGATGGAACAGCATCTTTAAGCTTTGGAGCAGCCTCCTTATTGCCTATAAACTCCATGATGAGGATATTCTTCAGAAATGCGATGGGCTTTGGAACTTTTACATCAGCTTCCCTTGCCCTGAAAAGATTTCTGTATTCCCTCTGCGCCCATGCAAATATAATCTTTCTCCTCTGCTTTTTCAGGCCCAAAAACCGGGGATCATTCCTTATGTACTTATACATGCGGTTAAAGTCGCATGTTTCCAGCCTGTAAATCTTCAGTATGACTTTGCCATTTTTGCCTTTGGCAGAAAAAACATTTGATTCCTTGCCAATTGATATAGGGCTGAGAGAACCTTCCTCAAAAAAGCCTCTTGAGGAAAGCTCAAAAATATTCCTTATAGTAAATCTGTCAAATACATTTCCAAATGTTTTAAATTTCTCTTTTGCTGTTTTTGCCATACAACTACAAATCATTAATGGCTTTATATAGTTGTTGTTATGTTAGTCTCCCATTAGCTGATATTCGAAATTTTAGAAGATCTGAGATACTCATATTATTATTCTTTGCATAAATTGATGTGTGTGAATCCCAGACTGCCTTATCATAAGCTTTTTTAGCACTTGGAAAATCTCTTAGAAAATCATTATTAAAATTTTTATCATGTTCATACGAAAATATTTTCCATGCCTTGTTTTTTATAGCTTCTATATTGATTATAATGTCTGTATACCCCCATCTGTTATCAAATACAGAAAGGTGATTTTCACTACTTATACTTGCAGGCATTATATTGAATGATTTTTCATCAAGGTAGTATTTTCCATTCTTCATTATCCAATTAAAAGCCTGCAAATGAGCACCACGACCAACACTACCAAAACTTCCTTTTTCTCTAGACCAGTCAAACCTATTAATTGGATGGAACTGTGGCCATTTTTTCCATAATTCTTCTCTTGAATTGGATTTTTCCACCTCATATATCCTTATAATTGGTTTAATTTCCATGTCATAGGTATATACTGGCTGTCCATTAAATAGATTATCTTGTGTATAACATTCTTCTGAATATATTTTAGTAACAATACCTTCATCTCCAATAGGGTAATGAAACACTTCTTTAAAAATATCATTAATTTTTAGAGGTTCAAGAGAATTTCCTTCAATTCTCTTAGGCTCCTTAATAATATTTTTCTCATGGACAATGACTTTTGCCTCAAGAGTATCATAATCAATTATATACTCAGGTGATTCTATTTCTAATCCATTCTCATCTTTTTTAGATTTTCTAAATCTTCTAAACTCTTTAGACCAATTTAAATGCAATAAAGATGTCAATCCTTCTAATCCCATGTGTAAATCAGAATCTCCTCCCCCATAAATCTCCCAAGGATCAGAATTTTTAAAGATATGATTAGGCGAAGCTTTAACCTTGTCCATTAATTTACTTATTTCTTCTCTTGTTACACCAGGATTCATATAAAGAATTGCTGGCAAGATAAGATCTCCATTTGCATAACCCATTTTTCCCCCAAAACAAATGGTTACTTTGATTATAAAAATCTTTTGTATAAATAAATCTTAATTATTTAATCAAAAAACTTAAAAACAAAGACCAAGTTGTATTTATTATGATTAATTGGCAGGATTTTGAAAAAGTGGATATGCGTGTTGGGACTATTATTAAGGTAGAGGATTTTTCCAAGGCAAGAAATCCTTCTTACAAGCTAACAATTGACTTCGGCGAGCTTGGAATTAAAAAATCAAGTGCCCAGATAACAAAACTTTACAAAAAAGAAGATTTAATTAACAGGCAGGTTATTGCAGTTGTTAATTTTCCGCCAAAGCAGATAGCTGATTTTATCTCTGAGGTTTTGGTTTTGGGTGTTGTTTTGGACAATAAAGAAGATGTAGTTTTAATAAAACCAGGCAATAAAGTTGAGAATGGCTTGAGAATTGCCTAAAATCCTTAGAAAACCAAAGCTTTTTATAGCCCAAATCCATATATTTCTTTGTGCAAATAAAGTCCTTTTACAAGCCATAACATCTTGTTATGCGATGAATTTAAGGTACTCTTGCATAAAACAGCCCGTCACGAGAGTACTCAATGGAGCTAACGATAAATTCAAGCAATGAGCTTGGGAGTTAGTGTTTCGGGCAACAAAACATTTAATGTTCATAAAAAACCGTATAGGACAAGCTAAGAGCTTTATTCACTATTATCATTCATTTAAGGGGTTATTTTTTGAGAAAATAGGAAAAAGACATAGTTTAAAGTCAAATTAAAAACCATTAAAGCTTGTTCTGTACTAAAGCAAAGAAGGAGTCATCATGTTCATAGATTCATTAGCTTTAGTAAAACAAAGCATTAGTTAGTGATATAATCTATTACTCCTTCTTCAACATTGAATAGAATACACGGAGGAAATTAAAATGGCAAAAATAAGTCAAGTATCATCAAAATACATTATTCACACAATAATTGAAATTGATGGAATTGTTGACAAACCAGATGTAATTGGAGCAATATTTGGCCAGACAGAAGGGCTCTTAGGAGCAGACCTGGAACTAAGGGAATTGCAGAGAAGCGGAAGAATAGGAAGAATTGAGGTTAACCTAGAGATAAAATCAGGCAAGACAACTGGTTCAATAATTATTCCAAGCTCTTTAGACAAAGCAGAGACATCAATAATTGGAGCTGCACTCGAGGTAATCCAGAAAATTGGTCCTTGTACTGCAAAAATCAAGGTGCAAAACATAGAAGATGTAAGGGTTTCAAAAAGAAAATTTGTTATAGAAAGAGCAAAGGATCTCTTGAAAGCAATGATGGACAATGTCATCCCAGACAGTCAGGAGTTAGCAGATGAGGTTGCATATTCTGTCAGGGTAATGGAAATACAGGAATATGGAACAGACAGGCTGCCAGCAGGACCATCAATAGATGAGTCAGATGAAATAATTATTGTAGAGGGAAGAGCAGATGTCCTGAATATGCTGAAGCATGGCTTTAAGAATGTGATAGCAGTAAATGGAACATCTGCACCAAATTCAATAATTGATTTATGCAAAAAGAAAACATCCACTCTTTTTGTAGATGGTGACCGTGGCGGTGATCTTATAATCAAGGAAATTACAGGAGTGGCAGAAGTAGACTATGTTACAAAAGCTCCAGATGGCAAGGAAGTAGAGGAGATTACAAAGAAAGAGATGCATAAGGCCTTAAGAGGCAGGATTGCAGTTGAGCAGGCAAAACTTGAGATAAAAGAAAGTAATGGAGGCTTAAAACAAGAAAAACCAAGAACACAATCAGGACAGAAGCCAAGGTTTAGCCCAAGAAGACCTGAGCAAAGCAGAAGGCCTGAAAGGCACGAACAGCCTTCAAGGCCAGTAAAGATATCTGCAGAGGAGAAAAAGACCTTTAAGGATATGCTTGAAGACCTTATTGGAACAAGGGGAGCTTATGTTCTTGACACAAAACTTAATATTCTTGGAAAAGTGCCAATAACAGAATTGCAGACAACTATTAAGAGCCTTAAATCTGGTGTCCATGCAATTGTTTTTGATGGGTCAATAGACCGTGATTTGGTTAGGGCAGCAGAAAGAACAACTGTTAAGTACCTAGTAGCAATGGATTCCAAGATAAAGCCAAGCGATACAAGAATAACTATCCTTACAAGCGATGACTTGTAATTCTTTTTATTTAAATTATTTTAAATTTTTTATTTAATTTTTAATTAATAATTCTAAAAAAATAAAAAAATGGTTTATCAGCAAGTACCGCCTGGTGTTGATGAACTGCCAAGCGTATTGTCACATCCTTCTAAGCCCTCATTGTATTTGCAGAAGCTGTTTTTTACTGCCTCAGCATCTATCCCACCAAACTCATATCTATTGTTTGCAAGCCATGTTGGGCTTCCTGTAACTCCCAAATCCTGAGCAATCTTTATATCCTCCATTAAAAGCCCTTTTCCTTGATCGCCGTCAAAACATGTCTGTATTTTATCAATGTCTACACTAACTTCATTTCCGCAGTCTTTCCAGTCCTTGTCTCTTACGCCTTTTGTGCTTCTGCAGTAAAGGTAATCAATGAACTTTGTAGGATTATGTTCATTTACACATAGCTGTATTATATTCTCATCAACTTCATACTGGCCATGCAGGCTCCTGAATCCATCTCCCTGCTCGCTTGCTATATAGTGCACTTCATAGTCAATTAAATCTTTAAAGTTATCAACAATCTCCTTTAATGCCTCTCCTGCCTTTCTTCCATAAGGGCAGTCGCTCATTATGAATACCTGAAGATGATTCTTTTTCTCTTCCCTGCATTTCAATGATCCCTTGCAATCATTATCATTGCAATCTACAAGATTATTTCCAGTATCATCAATTTCATTGTCACATATTTCTTTTGTTGGGTCAAAGTTTGCGCCAATCTTTAATGAGAGAAAATCCCCTTTCTGATCAAGGTATCTTTCCACATCTGAATAACCTTCCTCTTCTTTTACATTATCTTTGAATAATATTGCAGGAAGAACAGCCAAACCAGTTTCCATATATACTTTTTTGCCCTCTTCATCCATATAATCTATCTCGCCCACAACAAAATCAGGGAATGAACTTTTTAATTGTGAGGTAACCCTTGTAACATCACATTCCTTACACCTCTGGTCATTAAGTACAATTATGTCTGATGAATCAACTACTGAAATTCTATTTTTTTTCAAATAAGGCTTAACAGCAAAAACAACAGCTATTATAACTATCACAGCCAATATTGCCCACAGATGTTTCTTTTTTACTTTAATCACAAAATCCTTTTCTTTCATCTTAAACCTCCTTTACTATGCCCTGCATTTGTCTGCAAACTCTTTAAGATCCTCAATTGGCATCCCACCAGTATGCTCTATTCCGTTTGGGCAGATAAATTGTGGAACATAACCACTCATTACATCAGCAAAACACTCATTTAACATCTCATAAGAATTTGAATCAGTGCCTGTTGCCCAATAAAAATTATAACCCTTTTCCTCCAGTTCCCTAATCAAGGGCTTCATATTCTGGCAATGTGGGCATGAATCAGAATAAACAAAAATAACAGTATCCTTTGTTATGTCATATTTTGTGATGCATTCATCATTAACTGCACTTGCTGTTATTGGTGTTATTTCTGATTCAGCTAAAGTTTCTTTTTCTTCAAAAATCTTAATATCTGCTTTCTCTCTTAGCATAACTAAATAATCAGCAAATGCAATATTCTGCTTTTCTAGTTTCAGTTTTTCCTCTATATCTTGCATTGCATCTTCCAGCTTAATTACTGTTTCTGGCTTTTTGTCCAAGAGTTTAATAATATGATATCCAAACTGTGTCTCAACAACAGGAGATAGCTCTCCAACCTTGAGTGCAAAGGCAGAATCCTCAAATTCAGCTATCATCTGGCCCCTGCTAAAATACCCCAAATCACCGCCTTGTGATGCAGATGGGCATGTTGATTTTTCCTTTGCTAGCTCAATGAAGTCAGCACCATCTTTCAATTCTTTTAAGATGCTTTCTGCTTCATTGCTTGAATTAACCAGAATATGCCTTGCCCTTACCTGTTCCGGTGTAATGAATTCATTCTCGTTATTGTTATAGTATTCCTTAACTTCAGAGATGCTGATAACTATCTTAGAAAGAACTGTTTTGTTCAAAAGCCTGTTTATTATCAGCTGTTTTTCATAATAATTCTCTATAAACTCCATTGTTAAGTTTTGTTCATCAAGGGTTTTTTCAAATTCTTCTTTTGAAAGTCCTGATTGTGTTATTGAATCATCAATCATATTTGATAATTCTCCTGCAGTTACAGAAATCCCCTGTTTTTTGGCTTCCTGCAAAAGCAATAATTCATCAATGGACTGGTTCAGAATCATTTCTTTTGTGATGAACTGCCTATATTCTTCTGGAACACCCTCATACTGCTCATTAATATACTCTATTGTAATAACTTCATTATTCACAGTTGCTGCAATATCCTTAAAAGGAGCCTTATTAAAGTATAAAACAAATGCGCATATAATAATTATGCCAATAATTGCTCCTATAATCAGGTTAATCTTTGACTTTTTCTTTTTAGAAAAATTAATATTAGCTTTAGCACTTTTCTTCTTTATAGTATGCTTTGCTTTAACCATTTTCTTAACCAAAAATATCACCCCTTAAATATTTTGATAAAAAAGCCCTCAAATATAAATCTTTCGAAAATTCTTTAAACAAAAAGATATAAATATCAAGATTAATTCTCTGATGTAAAATGAGGAAAAAGCACGAGAAAAAGAATAAAATAGGGATTTGGGTAATTATTCTTATTGTAGTTCTTATGTTAACAAGCACTATTGGCTATGTTTTTAAGGGCGGCTCAAAGGAAAAATATAATGATTTCTCATTTTCCAGAACTGATGATGGAAGATGGTATACAAAAATCAATGGAAGGCAAATGAGTTTCAGCTATTTCCCAGCAGAGCTTGAAAGCATTAACCTAAGTAGTGAAATTATTGATAAGATAAGAAGCACAAGAATGATTTATTTTACTCATGACCCTGAAAACCGTTATAGTGGGGATATTGCCTTGTTAAAGGAAATATTCTGGCCATATTTTCAAATCTATGCTGATAATGGGCTTACGCTAAATAATACTTTTAATTTGCCAGTAATTGACTGTGATAATGCAACAACTACATTACCTGTAATATATTTTAAAGAGTCAAATCAAACAGGATTTTATCTTGATAACAACTGTATTATTTGTGAACTAAGGTCAGGAGAGGATTTTACTGCTCTTAAAGAAAGATTATTGTATTCATTATTTGGGGTAATGGAGTAATTTCAATGATAGAAGAAGAATCTAAAGGAAATGTTAATAAAACCTTGAAATCAGAAGAGGTAAAAGAGGAATCTGATAAAAATAGTAGTAGAAATATCATAATTGCTGTTATTGTAATTCTTGGACTTATTATCTTATTCTTCAGCATAAAATACCTTTATCATCCAAAGACTAATGAAGATAACTATGTGTATAATGGATTCAAATTTACAAAGGTTTCAAATCTCTGGTTTACAGAAGTGCAGATTAATAATAAACTTTTCAGAATTTCCATGAGATATTCACCTAGAGAGCTGGAGCATATTGGTGTTGAACCAGGCATATATGAAAAAATTGTAAGTTCAAAAAAGATTTATTTTACAGTTCCAGGCAATCTGAGTTCTGTGGCTGTTCTTGCTATTACTGAATTAGGAAGGATAGTTGGTACGCGTTATGGAATATTAAACATACCTTCCCAGAGTGCCCTTACAGAAGGCAATGGGACTCTTGTTAAGACATGCAAGGATGCTGTTAATGACACAGGGGTAATATTGTTTAAGACAGGAAATACAACAGCAGTTTATTCTGATAAAAACTGTGTTATTGTGCAGGGAGTAGAGGAATGGGAAATTGTAAAGGCAGCAGACAGGGTTACATTTGGTCTTCTTGGAATAATGCCATGATAGAAACTTTTAAAAGTATCTCTAACAATATTCTTTTTATGCCTCACTATTATTCAGAAAAACAAACAAGCCCTTTAAGGCTTGAGAAAATAAAAGCTGTTTTAAGGGGAAGATTATTTGAGTTTTACTCTGGCTCAGGTGTTTTTTCAAAGAAAAAGATAGACAATGGAACAAGGGTTCTTGTTGAAAACTGTGCTGTTAAAGATGGTTGGAATATTTTAGACCTTGGATGCGGATATGGTGTGCTTGGTGTTGTGATAGCAAAAATATTCCCAAGAACAACTGTTTTAATGGTTGATGTAAATAAAAGGGCGTTAAAGCTGGCCAAAATGAGCCTTGAACTTAACAATGTTGATAATGCTGATGTCAAATACAGTAATCTTTATTCAGGTGTAAAAGAAAAATTTAACACAATAATTGTTAATCCGCCAATAACAGCAGGTAGAAAACTCTGCTTCAGGATTATTGAAGAGGCAAAAGAGCACTTGGAAAAAGAGGGATTATTGCAATTGATTGCAAAACATCGCAAGGGGGGAAAAATGCTTGGCGAGAAAATGCTTGAGGTCTTTGGAAATATGGAAGAAAAAGCAAAAAGCGGCGGCTATAGGCTATATATATCTAAAAATTAAAGTTAGGAGGTAAAAATGGAAAATATAGATGAAAAAAAGCTTTATGAAATCCAGTTTGTGCAGCTGATTTTTAGCCTGAAAACCAGCGCAATAATGCAGCTCGGAAAGATAGCAAATCCCTTGACAGGCAAGATTGAACGAAATTTAAATGAGGCAAAATATACTATTGACATGCTGAACATGCTTAAGGAAAAGACAAAAAATAACCTGGCACCTGATGAGGAAAAAATAATCAATGATGCTATTTTTGAGCTGCAGATGAATTACATTGATGAGGTTAAAAAAGGCGAAGAAGAGAAGAAAGAGACAAAACCAGAAGAAGAAAAATCTAAGGAAGAGAGTGCAGAAAAGCAGGAGCCAAAAGAGGAATCTAAGGAGAGCAAAGAACATGTGAAAAAAGAAGAAAAAGAGAAAGAGAAGAAGTCTAAGGGAAAAATTAAAGAAAATTTAGATAAAAAAAGAAAAAAACCAAAAGCCAAAAAGAAAAATGAAAACAAAGCTTGAAAAAGCCCTTGATGAAATCCAGGAAGAAGAGCTTAGAAAAAGGAACAAGAAAAAGTTTAATATAAAGAAAGAAAAGAAACTGCAGTATTACAGCAACTGGAATAAAGATAAAAAAGAAGTTAATGAAACAAAGCAGGACAAACAATCAAAATTAAAGAAATTTTCTTCATAAATTTTTGTTAAATGAAATGCTCGCTCGCCACTTTTTTATTTCCTACCAACGTATAATCCATACCCAAAGTATTTGAAAATCCTAAAAACGCTTCTGGGAGGGATACTTATTTCTTTAACCCACTTTCTGGCCGCTGGGCTCTTAAAACATAGGGATAAAAACTTACCCCATGCTCCCAAGTAATCTCTAGGGTTCATTTGTCGCACTTCACTTGCCCACTGACGCCAAGCACCAGTCTTATAACTTCTTGCCACTATGTCTGTAAGTCCTGCGCTTTCCAACAAGCTCTTCCAGCCATCAGGAGTCAAAAATTCCGCTCCACCCAAACCACGAGACAAGTATTCAACTAATTCTGAAGGGGGCGTCTCCACCCAAGTTGCCTCATTAAACCCCATGTATCCTCCCGGTCTTATTACCCTCACATACTCGCTGACTGCTTTCTGCTTATCCTTCATGAAGGCGTTTACAGACTCGCTGATGGCGGCATCAAAAATACCGTCCTTAAAAGGGAGATTTTGGGCATCTGCCACCCTGAACTCAACTCTACCATCAACACCTTTTCTTTTGGCCCTTTCGTTTGACCTCTTGACCATCATTTCAGAAAGGTCGACACCAACTACTTTACAGCCATACTCCTTGGCAAGGTAGCAAGCAGTTATTCCAACACCACAACCGACATCCAAAACATATGAATCTTTATCAATATGGCACGCCTCAATTAGCTTTCTAGTGGCCTCTAAGCCCCCCATATGTTTAGTCAGACCCCAAGAAGCCTGCAATTCGAAGTAGTAAGACTCTGGTTCTGCTTTCTCTTCCTCTGATAATTGTTTTTTATTTTTCATTTCTCTTTTAACTCATTTGACCTTATTATGCACAAAAATGCTTGCGAAAACCTCTTACTTTAGTATGAGGATGAGCATTTCTGGCATCCTAAAAATCCACTGTCAAAAGAAAACTCCGTCAAACCAGCATCTTTAGATGCTGGTAGAAGTTTTCTGTGGATTTTTATGATTTTTGGTTCCATAATAAAGATTACAGAAATATTATTTAATAAACTTTCGGAAAGTGACCTATTTAAACCAATAAAAAGAAAGTTTTATAAAAATTAAGATTATATTAGGTTTAGGGGTGTTGTATATTAAATATAAAAAGAAACAGCCAGTTTCAGCATTAAATGACGGGGATAAAGTAGATGATGTCTTTGTTGTAAAGATAAAGAAAGCAATGTCATCCTATGCCAAGGGGTTCTTTTTTCAGCTTATTTTA